>DATGGW010000033.1:0-22893 GCA_035308345.1 Ktedonobacteraceae bacterium
AATATACTCAGGCTTGCAATCTACGAAATTCTGTTTAATAATACGGTACCAGCGAAGGCAGCTATTAACGAAGCAGTAGAACTGGCAAAATTGTTTGGCAGCAATACCTCCAGCCGCTTTATTAATGGCGTCCTCGGTACAATATTTAACCGGGCGCAAAATTCGCCCAATCCAATAGTTGAAAGCGAGGTGAAATAGTGGCTACTGTTTCCGAACGACTCAAAAAGATCATAGTTGACCAGCTTGGTGTTGATGAAAACGAGGTCGTTCCCAGCGCATCTTTCGTTGAAGACCTCAACGCCGATTCGCTTGATCTGGTTGAGCTTATCATGTCTCTTGAAGAGGAATTTAAGTTGCAGATTTCCGATGAGGATGCTGAAAAGATCACAACGGTACAAGAGGCCGATGATTACATAGAAGAACACTTGCGGTAATTTTGCTTTCATGCGTAGGGACGCCCGGATGCCTCACCCCGGACGCCCACAAGGGGCGTCCCTACATTTACATTTGGGAAAGCCCCGCCCTGGACGCCTGGCAGAGGCGTCGGGGATTTCCTATCACGAGAAGGTTTGTGTGGATAACATACCTGCTGCTCAGGCGGTAGAGAAACTCATTCAAGAATACGGAAAACTCGTTTTTCACACGATTTATGGACTGACGGGCGACGCGGAAGAAAGTCAAGACCTCACCCAGGATACCTTTCACCAGGCCTTAAAATCGATCGATGTAGCGCGCGCCAAAAGTGGTGCGCATTTTCACGCCAAAGCCTGGCTGATGCAAATCGCGCTCAACACCGTGCGCATGCAGCGCCGCCGCCACAGCCTGTTCCGCTTTATCCCTTTCTCGCGTATGGAAAGCGCCCAAACCAATGCCAGGCAGGCGGATGCACCAGCATCAACCGACATCGTCGAACAAGAGGCTGCCCCCGTTCAACCGGCGGGCTACGGAGCAAATGCGCAGGACGACCTGGAAAACATGATCGCAGAACGCGACTCCGTACAGCGAACCATGCAGCAGCTCAGCGCTTCATTACGTGAATGCCTGCTGCTTTCCGTTATCGGGCAGTTTTCAACGGCTGAAATCGCCCGCATGCTCGATATCGAAGAAGCAGCCGTTCGCCAGCGCCTAGTACGCGCCCGCAAACAATTTCAACAAATATACGCGCAGGTGGGCGGCGAAGAACTCATTGATGCAAACTCCCCCGCTGCTGACTCAGACATGTCACAAAATCGATCCTCCATGCATCATAGTCATATAGAACGAGTTGAGAGTCGAGCAGCTATGCCAGGGCGACCGCAAGGGTCGCCCCTACTACCCTGAACATACGGAGGGAGCATGCGCAACGATTCAATCGACACTATACTGCTGCGCCATTACGGCAGCGCCGCGCCAGCGCCAGTTGACCTGGAGGCGCATTTGTTGGCCTCAGCGCGGCAGGAAGCAGTCGAGCTGAGCGAGCGAGAGAGAATGGTTGCAACCTGGCGCGAACGTCCTGTCAGCCGCCGGCGTGTCCTACGCCTGGTCGCTTTCGGCAGCGTAGGCGTGGGTGTGTTGAGCATCGGGCTGGAAGGATTGCGCCACATCGAGGCTTCCTTGATTGGTCAGGATGCGAACAGGCCAGCTTACACATAATCTTGGCAGGGTTTCGTAGAAGCATCTGCTTGTCGTGTTTCGTCGTAGATGGATGTAGGGACGCCATTGATCGCGTTCAATGAAAAATGTACACCTCATATACGTTTTGATAGAGCAAGAAAGGTCATTACCATGATACCAGGATTCCACGGATTTGACTTGATCGTTATTCTCCTTATCGCGCTGCTTATCTTTGGCCCTAAAAAGCTGCCGGAGATGGGTTCGGCCATCGGCAAAAGCATTAAAGAGTTCCGCAAAGGCGTGAGCGAGTTGACCGCGCCTAAAGAAGAGGAAGAGATCAAGCTGCCGTCCGCCAAAGATGCCAGCAAACTGGGATTGGGCAGCGTTCCCTACGAGGGTGAAGTGAGCGCGACGGCGGCCAAAAGCGAGGTCTCGAACAAAGAAACTCCTATTGAGCAATAGTTGCCAGGAGAAGGCGGGCCTGCCCGCTCTACAGGAGTAGAAATGGCAACTAGTAACATAGATCAGCAGGATCCTATGGCAACACTTGATGATTTATTGGACGAGGAAGAGACTGATGGCGCTACCATGTCTCTGATAGACCACCTGGAAGAACTACGCAGGCGTATATTCAAATCGATTATCGCCATCATAGGTGGGGCTATCGTGGCCTTCATCTTTCGCATCCAGATCATGAACTTTCTGACCTTGCCTCTGCCGAAAACAGCGGACGCGCTCGGAAAGGGCAACAAACTCGTTGCTACAGGGATAGCGGAAGGCTTTACCGTCTTCCTCAAGCTCTCCATTGCTGTAGGTATTCTGGTCGCGATACCAATTATCCTTTACCAGATCTGGGCTTTTATTTCGCCCGGACTCTACCCCAAGGAGAGGAAAACTGCCCTGCCGTTCGTTTTCCTGGGTATTATACTCTTCCTGGCAGGCATCTCGCTCGGTTTTATCGTGCTGCAATACCCGGTGAACTGGCTTATTAATATCGGCTCCAGCAACTTTACGGAGCTGGTCACGGCTGACAGCTACTTCACATTCGTCGCGTTCTTCCTGCTGGCATTCGGCGTTGTCTTTGAGATACCGCTCGTGCTGACCTTCATGGCGCAGCTTGGCCTGATCACTTCGCGGACCTTAAGCGCAAAGCGACCAACCGCGCATGTTGGTATGTGGATCGCCGCGACGTTTCTCACGCCCGGCGCAGACATCTACAGCCCGATTATCCTGGGCGTAGCGATGTCTATCCTGTTCGAGCTGACGATCATATTCATCCGCATCACGAAGCACTAACCGGTCAGTTGGAATTTTGCCCACAACACCGCTATCGCCAGGAGGTAGCAAAAAGCCCCCAGCAAGAAGATAGGCGGGTAGTCATACTGCACGATTACCAGGCCGCCAAGCGAGGCAGTGATGGCCCAGGGAACTTGATATGCAACCTGGTAGCTGCTGTTTGCCAGCCCTCGGAACTTTTCAGGGACAACTTCCATCGAGAAGACCTGCAATATCCCGTTAGACATGTCCATAACTCCCTGGCGAAAGGGATACAGCAGCGCGGCCAACGGCAAAATACCCGTCAGGCCGACGATTAAGAGGAGTGGGATACTAAGCAGGCGCGTCAGGGCAATCGTGTTTATCCTGCCGATGCGCGCAGCCAGCCAGGGCGCGGCCAGCGTGGTCAGCGCGGTGAGGGCATTTGCGCCACCGTCGATCAGGCCGAACAGAGCTGACGAGGCTTTCAAATGCTGCACAAAATAGATATTGTAATAAGGGATAAACAACCCCGCCCCCAACCCTGTAAATATATAGACCAGCATCAGAAAAAAGAAGGGACTGCGCAAAAACGCTTTCCTACGCCCGGCAACATCCAGGGCGAGGACAAGCCCCGCCCCTACCCTACTACGAAGCGACTGGCGCAGCCGTACAGGATAGGGGCGGGGCTTGTCCTCGCCCCGAAACGCTTTAGCTCCAGCGTTATCCGGCAAAGGCATCTTTTGATTGCTTTGTAGCATAAACAGGGGGATCAGGCTGGGCCCGGCGATGACGCCCGCGAAAAGCAGGGCCAGTTGATAGGAGCGCGGGTCGGACTGACTTGCCAGGATGGGGGCAACCCATGCCGGTAGAGGAGCCATCAACCAGTGTATGGAGCGCAGCCAGAACGGCAGAACCCCACCTAGAACCTCGCCCAGCACGAGGGTGATGAGTCCTAATGAGATGTTCATGCTAAAGAGGTGTGGACGCTCTTCGGGACTGCTATTGAGCGTTAAAAACGGCGCATTGATGACCAACGTGAATGCAAAGGCTGCGCCTTCAAGGAAGCCGCTGACAAGCAGTGGCACTGGCTGACGAAAGAGGATTTGCCCGATTCCCGCCAGCCCTATAAGCAGATTTGACCAGATAAGAATAGCCTTCCCGCTGAAGCGATCGACACAGATACCAGCGGGAAAGATAGCGATTCCTGCTCCAATGGTAACAGCGAACAGCACGAAGCCCACAAAATTCGCTTCGTAACCAAGAGAGACAAGGTAGAGGTTGTAGAGTACCAGTAGGATACCGGCAGTAACTCCGCTCAGAGCATTATTGATAAGGTAGAGGCGAGCGTTACGCTGGAAACGTCCGAACTGCCGGCCATATTCAAGCGTGGGGCGCATGACCGGTTGACTCAACTCCTCCTGTAGCCTGGCTGACCCCCACAAGGGGCGTCTCTACTGCCTCAGCAGACGTTACGGGAGGGATGGCCAGAATGCGCTCGTGCTGGGGGGCTGCCGGTAATCGAGACTTATACCTGCTCGTTAGTCCAGGCAAGAAGAAAGCTCTCAATACCCCCTGCACCTGAACGGTGCGTGCGCGCAACTCGATCACGGTTTCTGCGACGCGGTCAGCGCCATGGTTGACCTTTTGCTCAATGTTTTGCGCCTGCTCGCGCACGCCTTCGATGCGCTGCGGAACGTCAACCGATTGCACCGCATGCACAACCTGGATAAGCTTCGCCTCATGCTCCGCGCCCACCAGGGTCGCGCTCGCCTCAGGATATTTGATAGCCGCGTTCATACTATCAACATTTGGGCGTAATTTCTTTATCAGCGAAGCCTTTTCTCCCAGCCAGGAAGTGGCGAACATGAAGGCCGCCGTTAAGGCGAGGCCGACCAGTATAGTGACAAACAGGTAGATCGCCAGGATGATCGCAGCCACCTGGCCCAATAGCACCAGGATATCGCCCAGAGTAGATAACATAGCTATTCTCCTTCGGCGGCTGATTTCATCAGTTCCATCTGCTTTTTGCGACGCTCTTCGTAGCGATGGCGTGTTCGCCCTTTGCCCATAAAGACACGCGCCACCTGATTTGCCGCCAGCACCGCCGAGGCTGCGCGCACACCAGGCGCGACGCCGAACTCGGAGGTTAAGCGGGCGGTACTGCTAATGGTAGATGCGGTTTGACTCGCGCTTTTCGCAGTATCTTTTACCACGTCGAGTGTTTCTTCCATTGATCCCTTGACAGCGTTCACGCTCTCCTGCACGGATCCTATTAGCGGCTTCATCTCATCACGCACCATTGAAATGGTCCTGAGAAGGGTAAAGAGCAAGTAAATGAGCATTGCTGTGGAGAATAAAGAAAATGCTGCCAGTACAATCAGGAAAATATAGAGTACATCAGTCAGTTTATTAAAGATACCAGCGAGTACCAACCCGACTACCAGTATCACCAGGACACCGATGCCTGCGATAATGAGGTAATTTTTCGCTTTTTTCATGGCGTTCCTCCCTACAAAAACTTTGTATCTGCTACCTGATTATAGCGCACATTGTTTATTGACACCAGTGCAGCCATAGCGTCGCCATGCTTCCGTGCGCTAAACTGAAATTACACTAAGAAATTAGATTGATGACTTGCATATTACACGGATTACGTGTATAAAGCGTTTACAAGATAGAGGAGTATGATCCACTCCCATCAAATTGAGGTCCTGTAAAGTAAAGGAGAAGTTTATGCACTCATTGGCAGCTATTCTCACGCACGCGATTACCATCTCTATCGGCAGCAACAGTTTCACATTCGGCACCAACGTTATCGTATATCTAATTGTTGCAGCAATTGTTGGTCTCATCGCGGAAACTCTGGTAGGCTGGCGTCTCCCATTCGGCTTCATTGGCGCAATTATTGCCGCGCTGATCGGCATCTGGCTGATGACAAATATCATTATTATCTCTGGCGTCGGTGACATTTATATTGATGGCGTCCCGCTGATTCGCGCGCTTATCGGCGCAATCATCCTGGTTGCGATCTGGCACCTGATAACTTATCCAGCGTACCGGAGCCGCCGCCGCTATTATTACAGACGGTAAGCATTGCTTTCCATTCGAACCAGGGCGGGGACAGGCCCCGCCCGTACCCCGTACGGCATAACGAAACTGTCGCTCCGTCCTGTAGGGACAAGGGGCGCGGGAGAGCGGATGCAGGGGTCTGGTGCTTGTCCACGTCCTGGTAGGGCGTCTGCTCAGGAACATCCTGAAAACCTGGCAGGATCGCCAGCCCTCCAGGACAGGCACCAGGCCCTGTTCCTACAGATTATGTGACATTTCCCCAACCTTCTACCTTAACTTAATGCCTGGGGACGAACTCTCGTGACCTCCATACTTTGCGCTTTCAGTACAATAAGTAATAAGAGTGTTTTTGACGTGTTGGTGTTGGAAGGGGTACGGATGAAAAGTCAAAAAAGCGAAGATGTAGCAGTCAAAGGGCGTAAAACAACGACCTCTCTTCCAGAGCAGGAGCCGATCTCACCCGAAGCATCGACGCAAGCGCAGCAGTTTCCCTATGAAAGCCGGTTCGTGCTCAGCGAGCAGGAAGCGGGAGATGCTGCCCGCCTGGCCGCGACAGGTGGATTGGCAATCATACTGGGACAACTGGTGACTTATTTTACGAACCGCGCGCACATCGATGATCTGGACGTGCTCAGTTTTAGCTTGCATCACCTCTTTTGTCGTGTGGATTTCCTCTACAACAAAGCGCTGCCCGCACTGGCAACATGGACGCTGGCAACTCAAACACGGCCCATGGGGCATGCCGGGCCAGATACGCGCCAGCGCCAACAGGTATGGGCGCAGTTGCAAACAATCAACCGCGCGCTTGATCGCATGGAGCCGCTCTGCCATCTTCTGAGCGACGCCACCGAGTGTATTCTTGAGAGTTACGACCTGACCAGCGACACAATCCCACTCGCAGACGTTGGAAACCTTCAGGGACAGGATGAGTCGATCAACGAAAAAGGCTGGCTGCAAATTATTGATGCAGAGCGATGGGAGCAAGCCTTCGGCGCTGTGACACAACACCTGCTCTCCTGGCAGCAGCAACACAATACATTGCCCACATTCACTTCGCAGTTTGCGCATTTGCTCCCGGCAACTCCTACGCTGCCAGAATTGGACGCCGCCTTCGCGACCATCCTTGATAACGCGGGCGCTATCTTCGGAGATATTTTACCTGGCTTTCGCGCGATCCTCTCGGCGGATGAATCAATGGTTGCCGCGCTGCTTTATGACCTGATGCAGCAATCGGATCAGTTGCTGGTGAAGTTTGACACGACGCTTGAACCGATGAATACGCTTATCAAATACTATGGCATGGGGCCAGAATTAAGCTAAGATTATCTTAACCATAATCGGCAGGTCTTAACAGAACTATAACCACATTGACGCATTTATCCTAACATGCTCCTTGTAACATGATTTATGTAGGAGGGTGACCGCAAGAGTCGCCCCTACAATGACCATCTCCTCACTAAGGAGCAGGAAAATGGGCAATGAAGCTATAGTTTTACCGGCGAAGGAATTTGTTGTTATACCGTACACCTACGATATTATTGAGACCCTCACGCCAGTGCAAGCAGCCTTTGAAGAAATACTGGCAACAGGGGTTGAACAGATCGGGCTGGTAATCATCAAACTGTATTATGAGCAAGATGCGCGTTTGTCACAGACGACACAGAGCAGCGCCTATCTCTTGAGTAATCTTCGCCCGCTGGTGCGTAAAACTGATCGCGTCTTTTTGCTGGGGAACATCCTGTACTTTGTATTGCGCGCCTCAAACCAGCAGGGCGCTTCCATTGTGCAGACGCGCCTGTGGGAAGCCTTGCTCTGGCGCGTTCACAGTATGACAGAGAGAGAATTCTTGCATCCTCGCAGTATGCTCACGGGGTACAGCGGCTACCAAGAGTCAAACGCAAATATTGAGGAGAGTATCGAAGCTGCAGAAGACATGCGTTTACGTTATGACTGGCAACAGGAAAAATCTTCACGCAAGCCACTACGCCATCTGCAATCTTTGTCACAGCCAGTAGAGGATGATGCCGGGCTTCCAGCCCTGGCGCGCAAGCTGGGTATCCCCTACCTGACGCTATTGCCGCGCAAACTGCCTGCCGGCGTGCAGCGTCTCGTCAATCCCAGGCTGGCTCAGGAATTGGGATGTTTTCCTGTAGGTCGCGAGCGCAATATGCTCACCGTCGCTATGCTGAACCCACAGGATAACGTGGCATTAGATCGCCTGCGCCAGGAGACGGGCCTGCTCATATTCCCGGTGCTGGCGCATCCACAAGCGCTACAACACGCGCTTGAACAATTGATATAAGCGGGTTACAATGAAAAGAGAAATAAGAAAGGCAATTATACTGCATGAGAATCTTAGTTACGGGTGGGGCTGGTTTTATCGGGTCGCATATTGTTGATCAGTGTGTAGCGGCCGGTCACGAGGTCGCGATACTGGATAATCTGTGGGAAGAGGGCGGAGGCAAAGCAGAGAATGTCAACTCGAAGGCCACGTTCTATCGCGCGGATATCACGGACGAAGCGGCGCTCCAGCGCATCTTTGATGAGGTGCGCCCGGAAATAGTCAGTCACCAGGCCGCGCAGCACAGCGTAGCCATTTCAACCAAAAATCCCCAGCTCGACGCGCGTGTCAATGTGCTCGGCCTGCTTAATGTGCTGACCAACTGCACGCGTATCGGAACGCGCAAAATCGTCTTCGCCTCGTCAGGCGCGACCTATGGCACGCCTGCGCGTTTGCCCATCGACGAAGATGTGCCGCAGCGTCCAGAATCGCCCTATGGCATCACCAAGATGGTCACAGAATACTACCTGCGCTACTGGCAGGAAGCTAACGGTCTGACCTATACCGCGCTGCGCTACGGTAATGTATATGGACCGCGCCAGGACCCCAACGGAGAAGCCGGGGTGATAGCGATCTTCGCCAAACGCTTTCTGAAGCGCGACTCCATACGCATTGACTGGGACGGTGAACAGCAAAAAGACTACGTCTTTGTGGAAGATGTAGCCCGCGCCAACCTGCTCGCCCTCGATCATGGCGACAACGAGATTTTCTGTGTCGGCACAGGCAGGGGCGCATCGGTCAACGAACTCTACCGCGCCCTGGAAAAGATCACCGGTTATACGCCGGAGGTCATCCGCGCGCCCAAACGCCCCGGTGATATCTACCTTGCCTATTTCGATTGCAGCAAGGCAGCGCGTGTACTGAGCTGGCAGCACCAGGTATCACTGGAAGAAGGTATCGCGAGAACAGTGGATTTCTTCAGAAGAAAGTGATCTTCAATTCGTTCCGGCGAGTGCCAGGGTTTGCGCATAGGTGCTGACAACTTCGCGCATATAGCGTGTAATGATGTGGGTCAGGATCATATGCGCATCCTCTTCCTGCTCGATATTCTGACCCTGAGCCAGCACACAGGCATCAACCATATTTTTAAGCTTCCCGCCAGTGGCTCCCAGCAAACCGATAGTTGCAGCGCGATTCTGCTGCGCCAGTTTCATGGCATTGATCACATTCGCCGAATTGCCGCTCGCGCTGATGCCAATCACAACGTCACCCGGCTCGATCATATTGGCAAGCTGCTCCTCGAAGATATGCTCATAATGGGTATCATTGCTCCAGGCGGTGATAAGGGGGACATGATCGGTCAGTGAGATAGCCTTCACGCGCGGCGCGCCCGCCATAATGGTGTTCTTCGCCAGGTCGAGGGCAAAATGCGAGGCTGTGGCCGCGCTGCCCCCATTGCCCATGATGAATATACGATGCCCATGATGATAGCCCTCCTCCAGGATGCGCAGCACCTTTTGAAGGTCGGCTAGCGAGATAGCGCGCAGCATCTGTTCAAGCTCGTCGAAGTAATTGATGATTGATTCCAATGTATCCCTCCCCTTTATACTTCAAGCGCGTGGTCGGTATACGGCGCAACCCAGAGATTGGTAAAGCTGGCAACATTCAGTAAAACCGTCGCCCCAGAATGATCAAAGTGGAAATTCATACGTTTCAACCCACGCTCTTCGAGCACCTCGGTTACAGCATTCTGTCTCTCTTCGAGACAATAGAGCAACAGGAACCCGCCGCCGCCAGCCCCGGTAATCTTGCCCGCGGATGCTCCATAGCGAAGCGCCAGGCTATAATATTCATCAATGATACCTGTCGAAAGGTTGGGAGCCAGGCGGCGCTTCTCCTGCCATGAATAATCGAGGAGACGCGCGAACTCATCCAGGTCGCCCTTTTCAAGACAGACCTGCACATCAACCGCCACCTGTTTGATGTTATGCAATGCCTGCAACACACCGTCATTACGATCTTCGGTTGATTTGCGCTGGTGCTTGAGAATAGAGGTTGAATCGCGCGAACTTCCAGTAAAAAAGAGCATCAGGCGGCGCTCAAGCGTCTGTTGCACGTCATGGGCGATATGCAGTGGCTCAACCGTTACATCATCGCTGGTAAAAGCAATCCTATTCAGACCGCCAAAGGCTGATGCATACTGGTCCTGTTTGCCGATTGGCATACCCATTTTTGAGATTTCAATATATGACGCCAGTTCAGCCACCTGGTGTTTGGTCATGGGCTGCTCGATCATGGTGGAGATAGCGCGCACCAACGTCACGGCAGCCGCGCTGGATGATCCCAGGCCGGTTCCAGGCGGCACCTCGCTTGCTACAAACAGGTTGATGCCCCGGCGAATGCCGAAGTGATGCAAGACGGCTTTAGGAAGAGCTAAATCGCCATTCCAGAATAAATCGCTATAAGGGGTGTGACGAAATAAAGACCTGTAATCCGCAGAGATCAGTTGCAGATCATCCGACTCATCGGTCGTAATAACGGTATAAAAGTACTTATTGATGGCCGTACTGATCACCAGGCCGCCATATTTAGCATAATACGCCTCAAGATCTGTTCCCCCACCACCTAAACTAATACGCATGGGCGCTCTTGCGATCAACATTTTCATCTCTCCTGAATATACCACTCTGTTGAATTTTAACGACCAAGATCGGTAATGATCTGTCATGCTGAGCGCAGCGAAGCATCTGTGTGCCGCCAGCGAGATGCTTCGCTGCGCTCAGCATGACATGAGCGACTTTGATTGATAATAGTCATCAGCTATTATGCTACCGGTTGGCGCATCGCTTCGATCAGTACCTTTGCGACCTCTGGACGCGAGAACTCGCGAGGTGGAATCTCGCCTGCCTGCAACATCTGGCGCACTTTGGTACCACTGAGCGTCACATGTTGTTCAGGACCGTGCGGACAGGTCTTTGATGATGCCATCGAGTCGCAGACGCGGCAGAAGAAGGCATGGTCAAAGAACATAGGCGTGATGCCGAGCTTCGCCGGATCAAACTCCGCAAAAATGTGATGCGCATCGTATGTGCCATAGTAGTTACCCACTCCGGCATGATCGCGCCCGACGATGAAATGCGAACAGCCATAGTTCTTGCGCATCAGCGCGTGGAAAACCGCTTCACGCGGGCCTGCATAACGCATAGCGGCAGGCAGCACGCCCAGGATCACGCGGTCTGCCGGGTAGTAGTTTTCAAACAGGACCTCGTAACAGCGCATTCGCACATCCGCCGGAATATCATCGCCTTTGGTGTCGCCAACCAGGGGATGCAGGTACAGACCATCGACGGTTTCCAGGGCGCATTTCTGTATATACTCATGAGCGCGATGCACCGGGTTGCGAGTCTGGAAGCCAACCACGCGCTTCCAACCACGCTCCGCAAACTGCTGGCGCGACTGCGTCGGGGTGAATCTATATTTTGCAAATGCCTGATTTTGCAGCGCAACTACACGCACCGCACCGCCTAACAGGACATCGCCCTGCTGGTACAGTGTTTTAACGCCAGGATGCGCTTCTTCTGTCGTGCGATAAACCTTACTGGCCTCGTGCTGCTTGTCATAGCCAAATTTTTCTCCGATGGTCATGACAGCCTGTAATGCGCCCTGCGTATCAACGAGCGCGACCTGCGCGCCCTCTTTCAAGTTTTCAGCCTGCTCAGCGCTGACGGGCAAAGTGATCGGCACCGACCAGGGCAGGCCGTTACTGAGATGCATATCATTGACGCTGCCCAGGTAATCGGCGCGAGTCATGAAACCAGCCAGAGGGCTATATGCACCGATGGCCAGCATCTCAAGGTCGGCCAGTTGGCGGGACCCGACCTCCACATGTGGTAGGCTCTTCGCGCGTTCTCGCAGTTGCGCCTGCTCCTGTTCGCCCGCCATATTCAACACCAGCTTCCCACCGTGAGGAGCGATCAATCCATTTATCATTATTTATTTCACCTTCTCTATTGGGGGACGCAATTCATTGCGCCCCTATATCGTTTATTTATTTGACTACAGGTAACCCAGGGCCGCGAGACGCTCGGTGACGATTTTCGCGTCCTCTTCATCATGCGCTGCTTCTGGTTCGAGATAGCCCAGCTCTTCAAGCTTTGCGAAAATGCGGGCGACGCTCTCTTCAATTGCCTCTTTGTCGGTCTCGACCACCAGTTCGGGATGCTCAGGCTCCTCGTAAGGGTCATCGACGCCCGTAAAGCCCTTTAGCTTGCCCTCGTCCACCAGTTTGTAGAGTCCCTTTACATCACGCTGCCGGCAGACTTCGATAGGGCATTTGACATAGACTTCGACAAAGTGGCCGATGTGATTGCGCGCCCACTCGCGAGCCTCGCGGTAGGGCGCAATTGCGGCTGAGATGCAGATCACGCCGTTGCGCGTAAGCAGACCGCACACGAAAGCGATACGCTTGATGTTGGTATCGCGGTCCTCGCGGCTAAAGCCGAGGCCCTTGCTCAGATGAGTGCGCACAATATCGCCGTCCAGTATCTCGATATTGCGCCCGCGCGCCTTAAGACGCTCTTCGATTGCTTCAGAAAGAGTGCTTTTGCCAGCGCCGGACAGCCCGGTAAACCAGATCGTGAACCCTGTATTTGCCATGTGAATTTCTTCCTCCAAAATTTTCGATGTACTCAAAGACCGGGAGCCGTACTCATACTTTTACTGATGAGCAGGCTCTGGTCCTTTTCTTTAGAATGCTCTACCCTGCATATCGGCAGGAACAGGCACTTCCAGTTGTTTTAGAATGGTGGGAGCCATATCCATCAATTGCAGGCCGGTCAGCTCACGCCCACCAACTCCCTCGTCCACAGCGGGATCATGCTTGATGACAATGCCGAACTGCGCGTGGTTACAGTCATCCGGGCCGGTATCGTTTTCAAAGGTGTAAATGGAGCCGTGCCCGACTGTGCCAACCGACCGCCAGTAGAGATCACCGAAGTAAACTATCAGGTCGGGTGGAACGCCATTGACCTCGTGGTAAACCTCCTCAGGTTTATAGACGGTTGTGCCAATGTCAACTCCATCCGGGTCTACCAGCGCCTCAAATTTAGCCTTTAATTCGTTGCGCAGCGACTCAACCTGCTCCGGCTTCACAATACCCTGTGGCTCGCGGCCCTCGACGTTCAGGAAGATACGCGCATAGTAGCCGCCATCGCCCCATACCTTCGTTTTGCTCCAATCAATCTCACATTTATCGATAGATGTCAGGCTGCTGGGCATCGATTTCAGCGTCAGGTAGCCTTCTTTGATCAGCCACTCGTTGACGCAGATGCCGCCATCCATCTTCTTCGCGCCGTGATCGGAGACAATGAACACGGTCGTATCGTCCAGGTCAACCAGGTCGAGAATCTGGCCGATTTCGCTATCGATATAGCGGTAATAATTGTGAATGCTCTCGTTATAGACCGGGTGGACTACGTACTTATGGTGGGTAGGATCATGATATTTCCACATGCCATGATGGATGCGGTCGGTACCCATCTCAACAAACATGAAGAAATCCCAGTCTTTTTCCGCGATCCACTTTTTGACCAGCTTAAAACGCTTTTCGGTCATAGTATAAATCTGACGCAGCAGGTAATCCTTGTCATCTGTGCGGAAGTTGGGAACATCAACCAGGTAATCGCCCACGGCAGACTCGATCTCCTGCATGACCGAAGCGGGATAGGTATAGGGTCGTTCGGGGTTTTTGGTCGAGGGTGATAGGAAACAGCCCACCTGAATACCATTGACCGGCTTCGGCGGATATGTCTGCGGCACGCCAACCGTAATCACTTTTTTACCCGCGCGCGAAAGCACATCCCACACACGATCGGTCTTCACCGAATTTGAGTTTGCCAGCGTGTTTTTCTCATAAGAATAATCGCCGCGATTGCGGAAACCGTAAAAACCAAGCGTACCGGGGTCTTTACTGGACATCATCGAACTCCACGCGGGAACCGTGATAGCGGGAATACAACTTTCCAGCTTGCCCCAGGCTCCATGATCCATCACCCGCTTGAAATTCGGCAACTCATCGCGCCATTGTTCAAAAACAAGTTCTGGTGGCGCGCAATCCAGCCCAATCACCAGAACCTTTTTTCGCCGATTCATGAACATTTGCCTTTCCAGATACATTTGTGTTTCATATGCTGGTTCCTTTATTCCTGGTTATTAACTTGAAACCTATTGACGATGTACCAGCCTGCATTTTTAAGCTACTAACTTTCACTATTGCGCATTTCTTAAGCAAAAAGGCAACATATCTGCCTGCTTGTCCTGTGCAACCCCCTATGCTTGCGTCAGATTGTTCATAGCCTAAATGAGCATACCACCGTCAATGGGCGAAACATGTTGTCAAGAAGTGAAGATGCGGTTACAAAACTGCTTCCACTGTTATGTTTACTCAACCGATTATGTTTACTCAGTCGATGGTCGAACAAGATGTAATGTGGTTTCAAATAATTTTACCGGTATCAAACTTCACTGACGATACTTCAGGTTAATCGTAACACAGGTTGCATTTTCTGAGATAAATGCAGGGAATAATTGGCTATCCAGAAATTGCTTGCAGCTTAAATCACAATACCCAACTATTAAAAGTAATCGGCAGCGAATGGAAAAGCTTCACTTGTGAGCAAACTAACAAGGAATATGTAAGCCAGGTTATAGCAATCAGGCGTGGTTTCGCGGTATAGTTAGTTATTGATGAGTGACCTATGTTCAGGGATAAGCGTTCACTGAATATACAACCTTCGTAAGAAAGGAACACAAAGCATGTCGAGTAAGAAGAAAGTACGTGTAGCTATCGTAGGTGTCGGAAATTGCGCCAGTTCACTGGTGCAAGGCGTGCAGTACTACCGCAATGCGCAGCCTGATGATTTCGTCCCTGGCTTGATGCATGTCAACCTGGGTGGATATCATATAAGCGACATTGAGTTCTCCGCCGCTATCGATATCGATCATAATAAGGTTGGGAAAGATGTCAGTGAGGCCATATTCGCGGCTCCCAACAATACCTATAAGTTCGCGGATGTGCCTCACCTGGGCGCAAAGGTGTATCGCGGCATGACACACGACGGTCTGGGCAAATACCTCTCGCGCGTCATCACGAAATCGCAGGCAGCGACCGACGACATCGTACACATCCTCAATGATACCGGCACAGACGTAGTGATTAACTACCTGCCGGTCGGCTCTGAGACGGCCACCAAATGGTATGTCGAGCAGGTTCTCCAGGCAAAGGTTGGCCTGGTGAACTGCATACCGGTCTTTATCGCGCGCGAAAAATACTGGCAGGATCGCTTCGTAGAAGCCAATCTCCCCATGATCGGCGACGATATCAAGAGCCAGGTGGGCGCAACCATCGTGCATCGCATGCTGGCGCGCCTCTTCCGCGAACGCGGTGTGCGCCTGGAACGCACCATGCAGTTGAACGTCGGCGGCAATACCGACTTTTACAATATGCTTGAGCGCGAACGCCTTGAGTCGAAGAAGATCAGCAAGACCAACGCCGTGACCAGCCAGTTGGACTATGATCTGGGTGAGGGGAACGTGCATATCGGGCCATCAGACTACGTGGAGTGGCTGAGCGACCGCAAATGGGCCTACATTCGCCTGGAAGGGCGCACCTTTGGCGATGTGCCCCTGAACCTGGAACTCAAGCTGGAGGTCTGGGACTCACCCAACTCGGCGGGTGTGGTGATCGACGCGGTGCGTATGGTAAAACTGGCCCTTGATCGCGGCATCAGCGGCACACTTGAGGGGCCGAGCGCGTACTTGATGAAGTCTCCGCCGGTGCAGCACCACGACGATATCGCGCGTGAAATGACCGAGGCCTTCATCAACGACGATGAAATCAGAACACCGCAGCAGCCAGAAGTACTAGAACCGACCAACGGCTATAAGACCGAGGTGCCAACAGAATAGTAGAATCTTGCAGGGCGGGGACAACAGCCCCGCCCTGGCAATTAATGTTGCGCGGCTGGCTCATTCTGTTTCGACAGGTCAGGCAAATGTTTGAGTAATTCCTCGCGCACAATCGTGACCTCCGCGGGTGCGGTAATGCCAATTTTCACACGTTCGCCCTCAACCGCCAGCACCGATATGCTGATGACCCCATCAAGTATGATACTTTCACCAACTTTGCGCCGCAAAACAAGCATTTATCAATTCCTTTCTTCAATTTCCAATCTCTCATCTCCCCCAGACTCCAGCATTTTTCGCGCAATATCCACGCTATCTTGTCGATAGGCTCCCGTTTCAATTAGCGCGCGCACTTCCTCAATGCGAGCAGCACGCACTTCCGCCAGCCCTTTCACTGCTTTCACACCCAGGGCAATCGCGGACTGCATAGCATCCTCCGACGAGGCATCTTCTGCATCCTTCTGAGCATCAGGATTTGCGTGTATCCGAACCTTCCGCTCCTCTTGATCGACCTGAAGTATTTTGACCGGTATTTTACTTTCTACATCCACGTGTGACCTCACATTCGTAAAACAGACTACAAAATATTTTCTGCCAGGTTTGCGCTAGCCCACATACTGCGAACTTTTTATGCGCTGGCGTTTTTCGTTTTCAGTCACAGCGCGCGGGGTCTGTCCAGGCGCTTGAGCAGCATGCTGCACAACCTTGCGCACATTCATCCCCGAACGTAAACGTAAAATAGCCTGCATGTGCAGCTGGCAGACGCGCGACTCGGAGACGTGCAAGAGCTTGCTAATTTCCCTCATCGTTAATTCTTCCTGATAATAAAGGGATAACAACATGCGCTCGCGCTGTGGCAGTTGGTCGATAGCCCTGCTGAGCAACAGCAGCAGTTCATGCTGCTCAAGATGCTCAGCAGGGCCCTGCACCCTCATATCTTCAAGAAGGTCGGCCAGAGAAGTCACGCTATCATCCATTGGCAAGGCGCTTAAAGGTGC
Organism: Ktedonobacteraceae bacterium; assembly: GCA_035308345.1. Classification (GTDB taxonomy): domain Bacteria; phylum Chloroflexota; class Ktedonobacteria; order Ktedonobacterales; family Ktedonobacteraceae; genus CF-113. The sequence goes on from DATGGW010000033.1 coordinate 17,161, forward strand.
ATCTAGCGAAAGGATCATGGTGCTGGACTCCTGCAACATTTGACGATAGCGCTCTGTTGAAACCTGCAGTTCGGCTGCGACTTCTTCCTCTTTGGCTGTGCGTCCCAGCCGCTGCTCTAGCCCGGCTATCGCGCTTTCCAACTGGCGTACCCGCGTCACTGCAGACCGCGGCATCCAATTAAGCGCGCGCAGCTGGTCTATGACTGCTCCACGAATACGAGGCGTGGCAAACGCCTCAAAACGTATGCCGCGCGCGAGATCATAGCGATCAATTGCGTTGATGAGTCCAATTACTCCATAACTAATCAGGTCTTCCCGATCTAGCACACTGGTCGGCGGGATGCCCAATCGCCCTACCACAAACCGCACCAGGGGAGCATACTCAACAATTAGTTTGTCGCGTAACTCTGTACGGTGCGTCTCAGCAAATTCTGCCCAGACATCACCAATCGTCGCTGATACACTCATTGGGAATACCTTCCTGCCAGGTTCCATTACACCCCTGACGTCCGCAAGGGAGCATCCGGCCTTTTCCGGGTGGGCATCCGGCTATCACCCGCCCATGAGTTAAGTGTAGCGAGCAGGCGGTTATCTTGTAAGTGGCATTAGTCGCCTGTTTACTTTGCCAGAAGTCCCTTGATTGGCTGGCTTGTTGCCCCTGTGGAACGTCGAGAGCAAACCGATAGAGAGCACTGTAGAGAACGCTTGATTGTCTTGTCGCATGCCAGGGGCGGTGCGCCTGGTCTCAAGGAGATACATTAGAATGAAGAATAACCAGAACAACCGGCAACCATCTGAGCATAATGACCGGCGAATTCAGCACACGCAGGCGATGAGTCAGGCCGTCAGCACCTCAGAGGAACAGCTATTGCTGGATTATTTGATTGACAATGGATTCGTATGGGAAGAGGCTATCAAAATGATCCATATGCGCGAACATCTCTACAACAATACCGAGATGCAGCAGCGTATGGCGGATGACGCCCGCATGCAATTCGCGCGCTGGCTCTTAGAGCAGGGTGAACTCACAGAAAATATCTAGGCACGCTCACAATCGCGTCTCTTCGCTATTGTCATCACCAGGCGGATATGCTATACTCCGCATCGGAGAGATGTCAGAGTGGTCGAATGTGCCGCTCTCGAAAAGCGGTAGGGTGAATAGCCCTCGTGGGTTCGAATCCCACTCTCTCCGTCGGGCATAACCCCCTGCGACCGCCTGGAGGAGTCTCATAGTGGCCTAGTGAGCACGACTGGAAATCGTGTAGGGTGAATAGCCCTCGTGGGTTCGAATCCCACCTCCTCCGCTCATCCCCTGCAATCCTTTCTATCCTTGCTTCGCAATCCTTGCAACGAATTCCAAGAAAAGCGTACAGATCAATCTATAGAACCGGAGGAACGTAGATGATACGCATAGACATTCCCCAAAGGGGGATCATCGAGCTTCAACACGCGGTCTTTGATGTCAACGGGACGCTGGCTGTAGACGGGAAACTGATCCCGGGCGTCATGGATCGTTTGAATATCCTGAAAGAGCAGCTTTCTCTCCACGCGTTGACTGCGGGGACGCAGGGGAACATCGTGGAGCTTGAACGCTCATTGGGCTTTCCTTTCCGCATCATCACCACTGGTGAAGAGAAGCTACGTTATGTAGAGCAGCTTGGCCCGGCAAGCGTGATTGCTTTTGGTAACGGCATGAATGATGTAGGCATGCTGCGTTTGGCTGCGATTGGTGTGGCAATCCTGGCAGGTGAGGGCCTGGCAGCCGGCGCGCTGCAGGCTGCTGATGTACTGGCCTTTAGTCCGGTTGAAGCCATCGACCTGGCGCTATATCCCAAACGGTTACTAGCAACACTGCGCGGATAAAGAACTTGTCCAAACACCATACTCTGAATGGATAGCACTGCATCAGCCAACTCCGCTGCCGATCATCGCATAGGCATTTGCTGAAGTAATTACAAGAGGAGAAATATTATCCTCTTATGTTATAAAATATGAGCAGTGTTCGCCAATTTTAAGAAAGGATGATAAAGCATGGGAACAGACTACGTCTGGAAAGTCGAGACGGATAGCAACATCAAACTAAAGGACTATGACCCCGGACATATACATAGCCACATCACCCACGAAGAAGCAGCCGGGCAAGTTGAGAAGCTGGGAGTAGAAATCAGCAAGTTGCAGGAACTGCTGGCGGAGGCACAACATCACAGCATGCTTATCGTCTTGCAAGGAATGGATACCAGCGGCAAAGATGGCACTATCCGCCACGTTTTCAGTCGTGTCAATCCCCAGGGCTGTTTTGTGCATTCCTTCAAAGAGCCAACCGAGGATGAACTGGCGCATGATTTCCTGTGGCGAGTCCACAAATATACGCCGGGGAAAGGCTTTCTGGGCATTTTCAATCGCTCCCATTATGAAGATGTGCTGGTCGCTCGCGTGCAGCATCTCGTCCCTAAGAGCGTCTGGAGCGAGCGCTACAAGGAGATCAACCACTTTGAAAAGTTGCTGGTTGACAGTAATACCATCATACTTAAATTCTTTTTACACATCAGTTATGAGGAGCAAGAGCAGCGCCTGCTGGCCCGCGAACAAGATAAGGACAAGGCATGGAAAATTACCGCCAGTGACTGGGATACGCGTAAGTACTGGGACGACTACCAGCAAGCATATGAAGATGCCCTCAGCAAATGCAGCACCGATGAGGCTCCCTGGTATATCGTGCCGGCTAATCACAAATGGTACAGGAATCTGGCCATTTCTCATACCCTGGCCCACACAATGCACAAATACAAAGACGAATGGCAGGCCGAACTTGAGAAGCGCGGGAGGCGTGAACTCGAAAAACTGAATCAGTTAAGGAAAACATGATGATTTATGCTGACGGGCTACTTTTTCTTCACCAGGTTGGCACATTTCGTTTGAGAAAGGTGATCTATTCGGCCTCGGATATCGTAGTACAAATCAAGTAGACCAATAGGAGCATCCTTGATGACCTGCGAAGAATTTGAAGAACTGTCGGGCGCCTACGCGCTTGGCGCAGTGACGCTGGAGGAAAGCCAGGCTGCGCGAGCGCACCTTGCGACGTGCGTGAAATGCGCGCGCCTCGAACTGCAATTGCGCGCGCTGGTAGAGCTGTTACCACTCTCTGTCACCCAGGTAACGCCACCTGCGGCACTAAAAGAGCGTGTGCTTTCGGCTATGCGCCGGGAAGGCCGGATCATTCCTATTGAACGCGGCTCGCAGATGAGGGAGCGCAGGAGAAAACCCGGCTGGGCTACTCGTTTACTGGCAGTGGCAGCTATCGTGCTGCTGATGTTGACAGGCGGTATGGGGGCCTGGAATGTTTCCTTACAACAGCACGTAACATCGCTGCAACAACAAAATACGCATCTTGGAGGTCAGGTGGCCGCGCTTCAGAAGACAAATGGCTCTCTGCAGCACCAGATTGCGCAAGTCTATGCCATGCAGGGCAATGCTCACGCGCAGACAGCCACCGGCTCGCTGGTCTATATTCCACAACAGAATATCACGCTGCTGGTGCTGCGCGGGTTGCCACAGCTTAAAGGAACCCAACTCTACCAGGGCTGGCTGATTCATGCCAACGCGCCTACCAGCATAGGCAGGCTGACAATACAGAACGGCATCGCCAGCCTGACGTTCCCAGGCAATATTAGCGGGTACGAGGTGGCCGCGATCAGCCAGGAAGCGGGGCCTGATCCCAGCAAGAATGCGCCCAAAGGTCCGGTTGTGGCGACCGCCACGTTACAACATCCCATACAAACGCTCTACACCATCTAGCCTTCACATTCCCCCGGAACGGCTAAGTTATGGCCGTACCCGCGTCGCCCTGGGGCGGCGCGGGACCGATTTAACCATCCTTAACTTAAACAATTTTTCAGGGCGGGGGCAAGCCCCGCCCCTACCCTACACGGCTTCGCCTACCAGTTCGGAGCAGGGTAGGGGCGATCCTCGCGGTCGCCCTGGTCGTTAAGTTAACACCCATAAGAGACGTCCCTACTGACGGCGCTCTACTGTTACTCGATAAAGCTGGATGCAAAACAGGCCGGTTCCTAGCAGCGAACTCACCAATATGATCCAGAGGAGGTTTCGCAACAGGGAGAGCATGGCTCCCGCGCCGCTTTGCGCCAGGCTGTCGCTGAAACAATTCCTGCCAGCCTGGTCAGTATCCGCGTTGGATGACGTGCCGGATACGATGGAGCTGCCGCCAGATGTATGCGCAGCGCCAGTTCCACTAGCAGTAGCAGTAGCAGTTGTCGTAGCTGTCGGACTGCCGGCAGGAGCAGTCAAAGTTGGTGTGATTGTATCCGTCACCGTTACGGTCGGCATTATGCCTGGCGTCGTTGTACCTGTCGGCGTCGCGCCAGGCGTCGTCGTGCTGGTGGGAGTCGCTGTAGGCGTCGCCACTATCGTCGGAGTGAGCGTCGGTACAGTTGTGGGCATCGGCGTGGTTATCGTGGTTTGTGTTGCGGTTGCAGTTGGCATCTCCACCGGAAATGTTGGCGATGGAGACTTCAAAGCTATCACCGTAACGCCCGGCGTAGGCGTTTTATGCCGCTGAGCCGGTGACGCGGTGGTCCTGTGCCTGGGGCTGCTGCTTCGCTCGTTGCTTTTCGTCGCGCTGATCTGAGTAGATAAGACGCTCACTCCCGTCGCGCTGGCTATACATGGATTCGGCATAATAGTCGGCGTCGTGGCAAGTGGCGAAGTGGATGTGGAGGCAGGCGCTGTGGTTGTAACCAGTATCGACGTAACCATAACCACGCGTGTCGCTTCACCGCCTGCGCGCCCACGTGTGAACAGCGATCCCCATGCATTACCCGCCGTAACAAAAAGTAGGGATATACTGATGCATATGCAACAAAATGAGATGGTGATGACCAGTAAGCGACCACCTAATCCCCTGTTCCACAAGGCCATCAATGTTTCAATCATCGTTCTCCTATCCTTCCCCCCTCAATACCTGCTCCACTGCCAGGGCGGGGGGGGACCAAGGGTACGGGGGCCGGGCACGCCCCTACCCTACACGAACGGGACCCGCCGTACAGGGTACGGGTGGGGCTTGCCCCCGCCCTGGAACCCCGTCTCTACATTTGTTTACTCCCCGCCAACGAGTATTCCACTTTCTACTTCACGCCTTATGGCGCTCTGCACAGCTTCAACGTAATAGGCGCACTCTTCAGGGCGAGGCAACTCAAAGATGACGCGCTTTTGCCAGTGATCCGCTTCAAAGGCAATCGCCCCACGCAGGCGTGACACATGCAGCAGGCGCTGGTAATCCAGCACTATCTGACACTTGCGCCCGATGTAGATGACACGCCTGTTAGTCAGAATAAGCAGCCCGTGATCCTGCGCCGGGTATGAATAACGCAGCGTCTCTTGAATACGCTCGCCGCAGAGTGTGGCCTGAACACTGTAATGAGCCTGCTCGCCGCGCGCAAGGCTCACCGGAACTGTCACCACGGGCAATGTGATCCCCTGCGTGTATTGCTTACTGGTATTTGCGAAGCGCCACATCTGTCGCTTTTGCGTGTGCGGTTCCAGGCGCAGCATATGCAGCGGCGTCACGACCGGGCGCGTAATGCGCTCGTGAAAAGTCAAGTCTGCTTTTTGGCACCAGGGAGTCAAATATTCAATCACCCGCCGCACATTATCGATGGCAGGAATGCCGCGCAAGGTCAGCTTTTTTGGCCCGAAACACAGTTCCAGGCTGGCCGA
>DATGGW010000034.1:0-2069 GCA_035308345.1 Ktedonobacteraceae bacterium
AGATTATCTTCGTGAATTTTTCCTGCCAGGTAATCCTTGAGGGCCGGGCGGTAATATACGGGGAAAGGATCATCAGCAACAACAGTAATTTCAGCAGCAGCATCTTCGTTCCGCAAGATTTCAGCAGCCGTTGCGCCAGCAATGCCATTGCCCACAACCAGATAAGATTGTCTTGCTGTCATTGTATCGCCCCTGTCGAAAAAGAGAACGACATCGGCCCTACTACCCGCACCAAATACATGACCTCAAATCTACTGCATCACTTTTCAATGTTCAGTATATCATGGGATTCTCAAAAATACAATTGCACTTGTCAGCTTGATGTCTGGGCGGCGCGAGCAATGGCGAGCAGGTCGGTTCGGATATTGATGAAGTGTTCCGGTATAGCGCCGATGGCGATGCGCTGGCCGGAGATGCGCAGCCAGAGGCGGCGCTGCGGGAAGTAGAAAGAGGCGCAAAGGCTGAGAATAAGAATGATAGCGGTGGGCCAGATCAGGAAGGAGCCACTGTCTTTGGTGACGAGCAGCACGGTCGCTTCGGAGGCGTTATTGAGCGTGATAGTCCATTGTTTGTCGAGACTCTGAGTTGTTTCGCCAATGTGGAGGCGGGCAACGGCCTTGTCGGTGGTTGGGGACGCGCCAGGCGTCCCGATACTGACGATAAAGAACGGGTCCGTGACCAGCGGAAGCTGGAGGGAAGGGGTATGCGGGAAGAGGACGGTGAGGGTGAGGCCAGTACCGGCGATGGGAATGCCACGCGCATAGTCTACCTGCAAACCCTGCGTGGTATCGGTCTGGTCAAGCACGATGGACTGGTCGCAAACAAGGCAGCCGCTGCTATCGCTAATGGTGAGAGTGACAGCAGGAATGAGCGAAGATTGATGGAAAATGATTCCATTATAGGAAAGGGGATCGTTGACGCGCAGGTGGTTGCTGTGCGCGACGAGCTGGCCGTCGCGGTAGACGCTCAGGTCGGTCACGTAGTCGGTTGCCAGGCCAGTTGTGTGGTCGAAAGTTGCCTTGAAGTTGTTGACGCGGAAACTGATATTGTGAGGGGTACCGCGTGGGTAGACAACGGCGCTCTGCCCGGTGGGTAGGGCCTGGTCGAAGGTGAAACCGGCGAGGCTGTCGCTGAGGCTGACAAGCGGGGCCGGAAGGATGCGGCGGGCGGGGCTATCCGGCGAGAAGCCGTGCCACAGCGAGAGGACGCCCGCCATCAGCAGGGTGACGAGGGCGGCGTGGAAGAGGAACGTGGCAAGGGTGGCCCAGGAATTCCGGTTGGCATACAGGTAGGTGACAGGTTCATCATCTCCGGTAGTAATGGAGCGGACGCGATAGTGGCGCTTGCGCAACTGGGCGCGCGCGAAGTCTACCGGGTCGGCATGGGTACAGGAGATGCGTTCAAGGGCGTTCTCGTAGAATTTGTCGCTGCGTCGAATGACGGGATGTGCGAAATTTTGCCAGATAGTGGGGGCGCGATTGAGCGTGCAAACGACGATACTGAACGCGAGAATGGTGAGCAGGAGCAGGAAATACCAGCTCGAGAAGATGGTAAAGAACTGGAGGGTGTTGAAGATGGACGTAAGCGAGCCATAGCGCGGCAGGGCATTCTGTTGTATCCAGGCAGCATATCCGGCGGGATCGTTGAGCGTTTCGCCAGGCGCTTGCACAAAGTAGATGCCGAGCAGGCAGATGATGGTGATGGCCGCGATGAGCAAAATGGCGGTGCGCACAGAACTAAGCCAGCCCCAGGCAGCGTCAATCGGATGCCGCAGCATATAGGCGAATCGCTGGCGAAGATGGCGGCGCGGCTTTTTAGCGTTGTTGTTACGCGCGCGAGCGCTGGCGCTGCTGGACGCAACAGAAGCGGAGCGAGCAGGAGCGGATACGGTGGATGCCGGTGTGGGAATGCCCGGCGTGGTACGGGCGGACGTGGTGGAACTGGATGTGGTGGGAGCGGACGTGGTAGGAGCGGACGCGATAAATCGCGTCCCTACTTTGCGCTTCCTGGTTCGTGTTGCCATGCTGCTCTCTACTTCTACGTACAAAAATAAGATAAATAGATAGATC
>DATGGW010000035.1:0-20950 GCA_035308345.1 Ktedonobacteraceae bacterium
AGCCCTGTGGTGTCAAGGGAAGCGAAGCGGCTTGACACCACAGGGCGGCGTGGTAGACTGCCTCATGCCTGATTGAAAGGCTCTGTCGTTTCATCGCTCTCCTCTCTCTTTCTCACTACTCGTCCAGGGGCTTGACATAGAAGTTCTTCCTCACGAGAGAGACCAGGGCGGGGCCCAAGGGCACGGGGGCTGGGCACGCCCGTACCCTGTACGGTGGACCGTCCCGTTCGTGTAGGGTAGGGGCGTGGGCTTGTCCCCGCCCTGGATGTGGGGCGGGGTGGGTGTAACACACATCTTGTAGATGGCCTGCAGTTGACTGGCGCAATCGTCCCATGTTGGTAATGTAAAGTGTGCCGGGGGGACAGGCGGCTCCTCAATTTGTTGCAGCGCGGCTTTCGCAATCTCTTCTGGAGTGCTTTGCAGCGATATAGCTCGCGCAAGACCCTGCTCTGCAATTTCTCGCAAACCAGAGGTATCAGCAACCAGCACCGGACGCTGTAAAGCCAACGCCTCCATAACCGCTACAGGGTGCGCTTCGTACTCGCTGAGTAAAGCGACCAGCGCTGCCTGTGAAAGCGCCTCTGCCATCCCCTGCCTGTCGCTCGCGGGCACAGCACGGATTTCCACGTGCTCGGCAACACCAACTTTCCGTGCCAATGCGCGCAGCGCTGCTTCGTAGGGTCCCGCCCCTAAAATCAGCAGGCGCGCATCAAGAGAGCGCTCGCGGATTTTCGGCAGAGCAGTGATCAAATGCTGGTGTCCTTTATATTTTTCTAACCGTCCAACCGATACGATGAGCTTTTGCTTTGATGTTGCTGGCGCAGCATGCGTCAAAGCTGGCAGGGTAGAACCATTAGGAATGACCGCGAATTGCTGCGTTGGCAGGCGCAGCACATGGCGAAAATACTCAGCCTCGAAATTCGATACGCCGACCAGCCTGGATGCATGAGCCAGCAGCGGACGAAGCAGCCGCCATTGCGTACCACGTAAGCTGTTGCGCAAGCTCGACGAATGGCCGCCGGTATGAAAAGTGACAATGTAGGGGATCTCTGCCTGCCTGGCTGCCAGCATCGCCAGCGGCGGAACAAATGTGTGACATCCCTGACAATGGATGAGGTCCCACTTGCCACGTTTAACCAGAGCATATATTTCTGGCGCAATGTAATAATCGCGCTGCGCTGGCCATGCTTGAACGCGAATAACGCGCATCCCTTCGACCTCGGCCTCCCTGGGAAACGCTTTAATGCGCTGGCCTGGCTCAGTAGTCAGCAGCGTAACGCTGATCCCATTACGCGCCAGGCGTCGTCCAACTTCATGCACATGCGTCTCGATTCCTCCCATGTGTGGAAAATAGCGCGGCGTTACCATCAGTATGTTCAACGTCATCAACTTTACCTCTCTATTTGTGGACGCGATTTATCGCGTCCATCCCCGCATCTACTTCGTCCGCTTCTGAAGAACGAATGGTTCTGGCGACAGCGCCAAACATGAAGAATGCCTCGATATAAATCGCTGCAACCCAGCCTGCGCTGAGTCCTGTTAACCCTCCAAGCTGCGCACCCAGGGCTGCCGCGCTCAATTCAAGCAGTCCGCCGGGAAGCATGCCAAACATAGCCCGCGCGATGCGATCCTGGATGCGGCAGATCGCTATGTAGTGATACTTGATAATAAGGGGGAAAGCCGCCAGCAGCAGGATGCGCAAAGTCGATACTGCCTGCTGCGCGTAGGAAGCGCCGAATACGCTTAACACCTGCCTGGCAGCAACTTGCAACAGGCAGTTCGCAAGCAGGCTTGCCACCAGCCCAATACTCAGTGTCACGCGCGCTCTAAACCACAGCGTGGATTGCTGCGCCGAGTTCGTCGCGTGGAGCACAATTGTAAGTGTATTGGGGATCAGGAACACAAAGCTTACGACCATCCAGGAAACATAGAACCAGGCGTTCATTGTGGCTGAGAGGAGCGCGGTCACCAGCACCGGCAGCATCAATGTTGGAGCCTGTAATGTCATATTGAGCAGGTGATGCTGGAGAGCAGCTCCCCCCAGTTTGCGCAGCAAGCTCCAGCGCGGCAGGTAATCCCGTCCAGGCCATCCTTGCTTGCGCATAAGCCACGCAGCCAGCGCCGCCAGCGAGATAGCGATTCCCACTACCCACGTCGCATAGATCAAGGCGCCCGCTCTATCTGATACCCAAAAACTGACTCCGAGGAGCGCAGCCAGCTTGGCAGCAGCAAAAAGCGTGTTGCGCCAGAACTGTAGCTTCCCACAAAGTAGCCCGACAAGCGCCTGGTCAAGCACTACTGCAACCGCTGTAAGGCTGACGCCAGAGGCAAAGAGCGTAATAGTTACCATGCTTGCTCCCAGCGGTTTGAAACTGCTTGAAGCATATGGCGCGACACTCGCAAACACGACGCCGGCAATTCCTCCAACTGCCCCCACCGCCAACAAGGAAGTGCTGATCAGCGATCTCGCCTTGTCCGGCTGCCGGGGGAGTTCGGTGATCAACAGCGTTCCCAATCCCAGCACGCAAAAACCGCCCAACAGTATCATAGCTGAGATCGATGCCGAGGCAACACCCACGGCCTCAGGCGGGAAGCGCCGCGCCGCTATCCACCAGTAAGCAAAGCCAAGCATGGATGTCACCACGGTTGTTCCCACCAGCGCCCCGGCGTTGATCAACATCACGCTTTCCGCTTTGACCCACCTGTAGGGACGCGATTGATCGCGTCCTCTCCTCATTCTCACGATATGCCAATCCCTTGTGGGCGCCCTGGCTCGCGTGTCCCCTGAGCCATACCCCCCGCCAGATAGCCCGCCAGCGTCAGCATAAGCCCGGCAATGATGGCTCCGGCGCGCAACAAGCCGGTCAGGTCAAAGCGCAAAAAGGTATCTCCTATGCCGCGCATAATGCCATATGGCAGCACCTGGCACATGTAGATGCGTTCAGTTGAGAGGCTATCTCTTGCTCCCCCGCGCCTGGCATAGCGGGTCACGAGCGCCTTGGAGCGACCTTCAGCAAAGCAGCGCGCACAAAAATAACGCCAATTGGCACGCTGGGATGGAACAAGATGGTGAATTTTGGCCTGTTGCTCGAAAACGAAGTACTTCTGTGGCCAGCGCTGCCTGGCCCTGATACATAACTCTGCTCCTTCACCCCCCGTTGGAGGAAAGATATCAACACGCCCCATGTCGTTTCTAAAGCCCCCGACAATCTCAAATACTTCGCGTCGAATGCACGCGCACCCTTCATACGTCGCGCCCGTTGCTCTCGTTGGAAGCGTAGAGAGACCACGATAGGAGCAGCCTACAACCCAGTAGAATTCTTCTGGAAACCAGGCAGGCCGCTTCTTACCCTTACTTGCCCACAATGGCTCAACTACTCCACTTGCTCCCAAAACCTGGGGATGCGCGCAGCTCTGGCGTAAGCGCGCCAACCAGTCTGACTCCGCAACTGCATCATCGTCGAGAAAGGCGACAAGCGATCCCCGCGCTATGGCTATGCCACTGTTGCGCGTTCCAGACGAGCCTCTTTGTTGACTGTTCTCTATCGCGATACTACCTGGTATGTGCATTCGCACTCGTTCCAACAGGCGTGCGTTGTGGTCGACAGCCACAATAATCTCGCGGGGAGGCACGCTCTGCTTTTGAACTGACTCAACTGCTGCCACAAGATTGTCCCAGCGTTTCTCTGTATACGTGCAAATTACGACGGAAACATCGAGTTTATCATCTTTCATGGTAGTGGTTGCCATCCTCCTTGAAGGTAGTGCCTCATTGATGTGGAACTACGCCGCACAAGTTGCCAGAGAGGAGTTCGAGCGCGTCTGTAGGCCCAGGATGCTGCTGTTACAGGCGAAGCAATGCGACTAGTAAGCAAGGCAGCGAATGCATCCAGGGGCGCCTCGCGCACCATTAGACGCGCCAGGCAAAAAGGGTCGTCAGTCACAGAGCTCATGGCATGCCTTACAGCACAGGCCGATGAATACCCCGTCTCCTGCACCAGTTGCCGCAAGCGAGCGGTTTGATAGCCATAGGGATACGCGAAAGCGCAAACCTCCTGTCCCAGGCGATCCTCCAGTACCCTCTTACTGTGCGCAATTTCGTCCCCGGCTGCGGAGGCAGTAAGTGTATCGAGTTGAGGATGGGAATGGGTATGCGCGCCGCACTCTATGTCGCTCTTCTTGATTTCGCTCACTTGTTGCCAGGTCAGCATGCGGCGCCTAGTCTCCCGCTCGCGCCGCAGCCAGCAACTTGCCCCATCCACAAACGCCGTGGCAATATAAATCGTAGCCGTAAAATCGTAGCGCTTGAGTACGGGAAGGGCAGCCGTATAAAAATCGGCGTAGCCATCGTCAAACGTCAAAACGATTGGACGCGCAGGGAGCGCGGACATTCCTTGCGCGCGCGCGCTGACAAATTGCGTCACCGTCATAGTCGTGTACCGATAGTGATGCAGGTATGCCATCTGCTCAGCGAACAACTCCGGCGATACCGTAAATTGCCTGAATTTCGGCGCAGCAGCCTTTGAGATGCTATGATACATAAGGATCGGTACTTTTTTCTCTCGCAGCGATGCTTTCATCATGCTTTACCTCAGCAATGCCTTATCGGCCGATGAGCGCACAACAACCTTCTCAGGCGCTGCTGACCGGCTCTGCGCGTTGAACGAAGCGGCGGCATGAGGGATGCGCAATGGCGCTGCAACTTCTGTGCGCCGCTCTCTAAAGATCGTCTTTAATACTCGCCAGCCGTCCTTGAAAGTATTCAGCTTGCTCATCCCGTGAATACGCCGGTACTCAAAGCTCGGTACCTCGGTAATCTTCATGTGGGCCTTGTGTGCGCGAATCGTAATCAACGTCTCGATTTCAAAACCGTCGCTGTCGATCTCCACATGCTCAAGGCAATGTTTCCAGAAGGCATTGTAGCCATAGCATAAATCGCTGAAACGTGTGTGAAAAAGTATATTGACCAGTTTGCTCAATGCGTAGTTGCCGATACGACGCAGGAGCGTGATATCGTCGCTTCCTCCACCTTTCGCGAAGCGCGAACCTTTCGCAAATTCATTGCCTGCCAGCAGCGCTTTCACAAAACGCGGTATCTCGTTGGGATCGGCTGAGCCATCAGCATCGAGCATCACGATAATGTCGCCTGTGCAAGCTGCAATCCCGGCTCTCAGGGCATCGCCCTTACCCATTCCGCGCTGTTTGATGATGTTTATTGTTGGCAGCAATTGCTGCGCTACTTCGATGGTATCGTCGCTTGAATGTCCATCAACCAGAATAACCTCGCTGACAATGGGGGGAATGCAAGGTAATACATGGTGTAGGTTTTGAGCCTCGTTGCGTGTTGGGATAATGACACTGATAAGTGGACGTTGTTGCATAAACATGTCCATGCTTCACTCCTCCCCTTACTACATAACCTGCCCACGAAAATGCACGGATGACAAAGTCATACTGTCATCCTTATTGATGAAAAAGAATTCCCTGTAGGGACGCGATTTATCGCGTCCGGTGCGTTTGAACCGCCGACCCAATCATTGGATGGAGAATTTGCCCTTCTACCACACTTATCCCGCTTACCACAGAAAGGTATCCCTGTACCTGTTCCCGAAGTAGGACGCGATTTATCGCGTCCAGGCATCTATGGTGTACTCCATAGATACCTATATGGAAATTCTAGCGCTGTATTGTAAGCTGCGTATTAAGAAAAGGTTGAGAAAAGGTTGAGAATCGCATAAAGTAGTTGCGAATTTATAATACTTGTGTAAAATTTTTGCGCTATAATAACAGCATGCTCGAATTCGAAATCCTGGTGCGCGGCCTCTACCGGCCCGATCACCTTGACATCACCTATAACCCGTCTCTGCGTATGCCCACCAGTCCTGCCATCCAGCAATGGATGAATAGCCTCTGGGCGCAAAAATTGGCGATGGCGCGCGCGCAAGGTTTTCCCCTCTTCGATGCTCCACTCTACCGCTTTGTGAATGCCGTAGCGCGGGCGGATGGTGCGCTGCATTTAACTCTGGGCGATACAGGTTACAAAGAATATGTCACTACGCGGACGCCAGCGTTCTTTAGCGGGCGGGAGCGCCATGAACTTGGTAATGCGCTCTCCGCCTGTTCGGTTGTGGAGACCAGCGATGGCCACATCCTGCTCGATAAACGGCAGGGCGTCGATGTCTACGTTGGGCGCTATCACGTCATCGGCGGCTTTTTTGAACGCGAGCGCGACAGCACGCCAGGTGCGCTGAGCGCGCAGCCAGACCCCTTTGGAGCCATACGCCGCGAAATACGTGAAGAGACCGGCATCCAGCCTGCCGACATCCAGCAACAATATTGCCTGGGCGTCGTCTACGACCTGGCAACGCCGCACGCCGAACTATGTTTTGTCACGCGCCTGCATATCTCCCTGGCCGAGGTCAAAACGAGAGAACCGGAAGACGATGAGATCAAGCAGATGGAAAGCCTGCGCGTGACTGCGGAAAGCCTGCGCGCCTTTATCGTGCAGCAGCGCGGCAATATTTCTGCGACGGGCGAACCGAATCTGCTCCTCTATGGCGAATTGCGTTTCGGTAAACAGTGGCTGGATGATGTTTTGGCACAGATAACTAACGAGTGAGAACGCCAAATGCTTCAGGGCTACGGATGGTGTCACACGATAAATTCCCCAGGGTTCATAATCCCCTGCGGGTCCCAGCGCGCCTTCAATCTGCGCATCATATCCAGCATTTCGGGCGTGTAGCCCCACCTGTCTAATGTCCCCTGCCAGTCGTCAGGCGCCTGTGTCACAATGGCATAGCCGCCAGCTTCCAGTGCAGATCGACGTAACTGTTCTACGGCAGTCAGTATCGTCTCGCTAGCGCTTGCAGGCAGTGTTGCATACAGAAAGCCATTGCCGAAATCCGCAAAGAAAGCGCCTGTATTCAGGATGGATGCGTGATCCTGCGCATACACAGGCACATCCCGCAGTGGCAGCCCCACACGCACCTGCACGGCATCGCCTGCCTGTTTCAGCAGATTGACCCAGACATCAGTGCCCGATACACCCGCGATTTCGATAGGTTCCGGCGCGCCTGTCTGTCTCAAGATGGCGCGCGCCTGGGCCAGTTCTGCCTGTACATCCTCTTCAATGCCCTCAGCCGTATAGATAAGCGTGTAGGGACTGTGCGGGATATCCACTGTATCGCAGCGGTTGCACAGCGCGACAGCCGAGGCTACCAGGGACGAGCGCAACAATTGCCTGGCTCGCAGCAATCCATGACGCAGATCATCGATGGGGAGAAAGAGCGTGCGCCGCGCGCGTGGCTGCGCTGCATATTTGAGTGTCACTTCAGTTATCAATCCCAGCGTGCCGTGGGAGCCAACAAAAAGTTTGACAAGATCAAACCCGGCCACATTTTTCATGACCGGTCGCCCGACGCGTATCACACGCCCGTCAGCCAGCGCAACCGTCAGACTCAACACAAGATCGCGAATCGCACCGTAGCGCATGCGCAGCGGGGCGTTCAGATTGGTGGCAAGCAGCCCGCCGATAGTGGTGCCAGGCCAGGGGCTGGCAACAGGCACAAATCTATTATGCTCCGCCAGGAACGCCTGCATCTCTGCCAGCAGCGTTCCCGCTCCGACCGTGATATACAGGTCGTCCGGCGCATACGTTTTAATGCCTCGTAAAGCGTTGGTAGCCAACGTCACCTCTGTAGGGACGCGCTTTATCGCGTCCACTTTCCCCGCGTCCTGTTTGCCCGTAATATATACGCGTTGGCCTGCATGCGCGCACGCTGCCAACGCTTGTGCCGCCTCGCCGGTTGACGTAGGGGCAAAATTTATTGTGTCCTTGCCTGCTGTTCCATCTACATTGGTGGGTAATATATTGGTGAGCGCAATATGCCGATCCCCGGTGGCTAACGATGATGCGGGGAATATCTTGCCAGGGTTCAACAGATTGTGTGGATCGAAGATGGATTTGATATCCAGCATAGCGGAAAGCTCGGTTTCGTTGAACATCAGGGACATGAAGGCGCGTTTCTCGATGCCCACGCCGTGTTCGCCGCTCAGGCTGCCATCTTTGCGGATGGCGACCGCGACCGTTTCGTGCCCGGCGCTACGCACGCGCTGCATGTACTCTTCATCCTGCGCGTCCGGTATGAGGATCAGGGGGTGCAGGTTGCCGTCGCCCGCGTGGAAGACGTAGCCAACAGGCAAATTATAACGTTCACAGATCTCGTTGACCTCGAGCAATGTCTCGGCCAGGCGACTGCGTGGCACCGTGATATCCACCGTGTAGTGGGCAGGCGCAAGACGGGCAATGGCTCCCGCCGCGCTCTTGCGAGCTAACCAGATCTGGCTGCGTTCTTCCTCGCTGGCTGCCACGCGCAGATCGTGACCGCCGTGGGAGCGCAGGATAGCAGCAACTTCTTCGATCTGTTTGTCCAGGCTCTCAGGATAGCCGTCAACCTCGATAATCAGCATTGCGGCAGCCTCAGTTGGCAATCCTGCATGCAGCCATGCCTCGACAATGCGAATGATTTTCTGATCCATCATCTCCATGGTGGCCGGTACCAGGCCCGCTGCAATGACTGCCGAGGTCGCGACGCCTGCCTGTTCAACCGAGTCGAACACCGCCAGCATGGTTTTGATGCCGGGTGGATTGCGCACCAGGCGCACGTTGATAGCCGTCATCAGAACCAACATGCCCTCGCTGCCGGTAAGCAAACCGCAGAAATCGTATTCGGGATAATCGAGGGCGCGGCCACCCACCTGCGCGATGCTGCCATCAGCCAGCACCACTTGCATACCTGTAACGTAGTTGGTCATGACACCATATTTGAAACAGTGCGGGCCTCCAGAGTTTTCGGAGACGTTGCCGCCAATTGTCGAGGCCCGCTGGCTGGCCGGGTCAGGCGGAAAATACAATCCATGCGCCCTGACCCGCTCGTCTACGCGCAGGTTAATGATGCCCGGCTCGACCAGTACAGCGCGCCCGTAGACATCCAGTTCAAGCACGCGGTTCATGCGCGAAAATTCGATAATCAATCCACCATGCTCGGCCACCGCGCCGCCCGAAAGTCCCGTGCCCGCGCCTCGCCCAACCAGCGGAACGTGGTGTTGCGCCGCCCAGCGCACAATGCGCGCCACATCTTCCGCCGAATGCGGCAGCGCCACGCCCTCCGGCATGCCGCGATCAACACCCGCGTCAACTTCATAGGTGAGCAGCGAGGCTGCATCAGTGAAGACCTGCCCCTTTTGCAGCAATGCCTCCAGGGACTTCAGGGCATCTTGTCTTAGCATGACTTATCTCTTATATCGCCCTGCCGCCGGTCACTTCCAGCACGATGCCGGAGACGTAATTGGCAAGTGCCGAAGACAGGAAGAGTACCGGGCCTGCCGCCTCTTCCGGTGTGCCTGGCCGTCCCAGTGGAATGAGCATGGGGGCCATCGCGCGCATTTGATCCGGCACGCCCAGCGCTATCTCCTCGCCGTCGCGCTGTATCTTCTCGGCGCTTTCTTTGGCGGCCGTCAGGCGCGTGTCGATGAAGCCATAACAGACACAGTTGACCTGCACGTTATAACGCCCCCACTCCTTCGCCAGCGTCTTCGTCAGTCCGGTGATGCCAGCCTTGGCGGTGGAATAGTTGACCTGCCCAGCATTGCCGTAGACGCCCGAAACCGACGTGATGTTGACCACTTTGCGTGGATTAGCGCGGCCATTGGCGGCAGCCTCTTTCTTCGCTGCCTCGCGAATGAACTGTGACGCCTCGCGCAAAATACGAAATGGCGCGGTAGTATGCACGTCGAGCATGGCATACCACTGTTTATCGGTCATATTCTGTATGACGGCGTCCCACGTATAGCCCGCGTTATTGACGATGATATCGATACCCCCGAAGGCGTCGAGCGTTCCCTTTATCAATTGCACTGGAAAGGCCGCGTCGGTCACATCACCGGCAATGACCGCGGCCTGCCCCCCTGTATTGCGAATGGCCGCGGCGGTTTCTTCTGCCGGTGCGGGATCAAGGTCGCTCACAATGACCAGCGCGCCCTGGGAGCCGAGCAACTTTGCCGTTGCCGCGCCTATGCCGCGCCCGGAACCGGTGATTATAGCTACTTTGCCATCAAGCATGCCCATAGTGTATGTTCTCCAATCTATTTTCTTTGCGCCAGAACTCCCAGGGCGGGGACAAGCCCACGCCCGTACCCTACTACGAACGGGACGGTCCACCGTACAGGGTACGGGCGTGGGCTTGTCCCCGCCCTGGGGGATGGGCGTCCCGCTCGTGTAGGTGGGCTTGTCCCCGCCCTGGGGTGTTACGAAGCGCGCCGCTCACACCAAATTATGATCGATGTGGCAAAGCCGCAACAAAAGTCCCACTGGCTTTCACATCGCCGTTCTGATCGGCAGCCTGCACTTTTCCGGCGATGTATCCTCTGCCGTCAGTTTCGTATTTTTCGGTGATAGTGCCTGTGCAGGTAATCACGTCCTCCAGGTGTGTCATACCTCGGAAACGCACACCGAACTTGCGCAAGGCGGCTGGCCCGACATAATCGCTCAACAACTGGCCCACGAAGCCCATAATCAGCATGCCGTGTGCGATGATACCGCCTGTGCCGATCAATTCGCCGATGCGGGAGTCGGTGTGCAGCGGGTTGAAGTCGCCGGATGCGCCCGCGTAACGCACCAGTTGCAGGTGTGTCACCGGCGCTTTGACCAGTTTAGGAATTTCGTCACCTACCTGCACATCTTCGTAATACACCTTTGTAGGAGCCTGGGCATCGGTCGTCATGGGTTGTACTCCTTTCGCATCGTTGTGCTATTCGCGCACGATTATTACCTGGCGCGCTTTGAGCACGGCTATCCCTTGCTGGTTCGCATACTGTACCTCTGTGGTGATGATATCCATCGAGCCGCTCTGTCCCTGGCGCGTTTTGCCATCAACGATGGTCGTCACGCCGGTCAAGATATCGCCCGGATGGATGGGCGCGAGATATTCATACTCTTCCTCGCCGTGCAAAATGCGCATGACGTTAATGCCCGCGCTCACCAATTGGCCTATCATCTTGCGATTGCCCCAGAAGGTGAATGTCGTTGGGCTGGTTGGATAAAGTGGCACATCGTCATAACCGGCCGCCTGCGCCTCTTCTTTGCTCGAATAGATAGGGTTATCATCGCCAATGGCGAGCGCCAACTCGCGAATTTTACCGCGCTCGACCTCGAAGCTGAAAGGGGGAAAGCTCTTACCTATAACGCTTTTGTCGAACATAGACATTGCTCCTTATTGGACCAGGGCCGGGGTAAGCCCCGCCCCTACTCTGTACGTGTCGGCGTCGCGCTTCGCGTAGGGTAGGGGCGGGGCTTGTCCCCGCCCTGGTCAGCGCACGCTTGATGCAAAAATTTGAACTACATCTTTTGTGTGTACGCATAGTATCTTGTTTAGAAGATGGCCTTGTCAAGGGCAGCTTTGTTTTATAATAGAGATCATGATACCTCAATCATTCAGCAGGGAAAGGACGAATAAACACATGGAGCTTTCCAGCGATGAAATTGTTGCGATGATTAACAGCACGCGTGAGGGGTCGGTTTGGGATGTGCTGAATATCAAGCTGATCGCAGCGGAAAAAGATAGAGTAGTTGCAGCGATGCCGATAGGGCCAAATCACCGCCAGCAGGTTGGGTATTTGCACGGCGGCATTTCTATAACGCTGGCCGAGTCGCTGGCTTCGCTTGGCGCCGTTTTGAATATCGATGCCAGCAAGCAGATGGCCTTCGGATTGGAGATCAATGCCAATCACCTGCGCCCCAAACGTGACGGGCAACTGACCGGTGTAGCCACGCCCATCCACCGCGGGCACACCACGCACGTCTGGGATGTGTCTATCACCGATGAGAATGATAAGCTCATCTGTGTCTCGCGTTGCACCATTGCCATCGTTGATCGTCCCCCGGATAATGGCAGCCCGTTTTCCAGGAGCATACCCAGTTTTGGTTAGTATCTATTCCAGGGCGGGAGTGGTTTGTCTTGTCCCCGCCCTGGGAGCGGTGCTCAGATTTCAATTTGCTCCCAGGGCGTCTGATGTCCTTGCATCCAGAGCGACTGGAAGGTTTCTTCTCCCAGGTTTGCGCGAGTAAGTGCGACCGCGTGTACATAGGCCGCACGATCTACCGGCGGCATGGGAGCTAAGATTGCTGCGCGCAAGGTGGCCGCTATTCCCCATAACTTCACCGCTCGCTCCGGCATGCCCCTTGCCACTGCGACTTCTGCCCATCCTTCCAGGCACGCGGCCGCCAGTCCCCTCGCACCTATCTCGCGCAGCAGTTCCCAACTCTCTGCATACAAGGCTTGTGCAGCTTTGTTCTCGCCCTGCTGCGCTGCCAGGCGAGCAAGGGAGATGAGCGCCGCTGCCGTACCTGAGCGGTCACCCACTGTTTTGAGGATTGCCAGGCTTTCTTCCAGCATCGATCGGGCCTTCGCACGCTCTTCCTCCTTCTCACCAATGCCCTCCTCCCTGGCGTCCTCCGCCAGCAGAATCTCTCCCAGGAGGTTGAGCGCGTATGCGACGAATCGCCTGTTTCCCACGGCTTTGAAGCGTGCCAGGCTTTCCTCCGCCTGCCGTCTCGCTTCGGCAAAGTCGCCTCGCGATAGGAAGTTTAAGAGAGACAGGAGAAAGAGGGGATAGGCGCTGCCGTCTTGCCCCAGAGTGCTATAGGATGCCGGGTCCTCCTCGAGGAGCGCACGTGCCCTGGGGTAGTCGCATTGAGATATGGCGATCTCGGCCAATGCCATGCGGGTAGAGGCGGTTTTCAGTGCATCCCTGCGTTCTCTGAAGATCGCCAGCGCTTCTTCGAGGAGGCGGCGGGCAACCTTATAGCTACTTTTGACCATAGCGAGATTGCCCTGCAAACGCAGGATGTCTGCCATTGCGGCTCTGTCTCCGCTTTCGCGGAAAAGTGCCTGACTTTCTCGCAGGAACTTCTCCGCGCGCTCGTTGTCGTCCTGCATCAGCGCCAGAAAGCCCGCGCCATGCAGAGCCTGCGCACGCACCGGTGGAGCAACTCCATGACTATTGACCAGGGCGCGTTCCAGATAAGCCATGCTCTCCCTGAAGTATCCACGAATCTCCCAGTATCCCAGGAGTGTAACACAAAGTCTGAGCGCCTGCTCAGCGCGCCATATCTCCTCCCCGGTGTTCTCTAGCATCCATTCAAGAGCCGTGCGCACGTTCTCATATTCCTGGTCCAGCAGGTCCAACCAGTGTATCTGTTCGGCCCCGGTTAGCAGTGGTACAGCGCGCTCTGTCCAGGAGAGATAGTATGCCGCGTGGGCGGTCCGAGTTGCCTCCAGTTCACCTGCCTCGACCAGCCGCTCTACTCCATACTCGCACAGAGCCTGTAACAACCAGAAGCGTATCCCCTTTTCTTCTTGTTCCTGTCGTTGCACCATGCTTTTGTCCACCAGCGCCACCAGTATCTCCGCCACACGCTCTTCCGATTCGCCCTCGATTGTACAGACCTGGTCGGCTGCTTCGAAGGATGCGCCATTAGTAAATACTGCCAGCCGGCGAAACACTCGCTGCTCGGCGGGTTCCAATAACTGGTAGCTCCAGGCTATAGCCCCTCGTAGGGTTTGCTGTCTCGCCGGGACATCCTGCATATTCCCCTGCAAATTAGCCAGGCCGCGCTCTAGCTGTGAGAGTACGGTAGATGCCGGAAAATGCCGAATACGCGCCGCCGCCAGTTCGATGGCCAGTGGAATGCCGTCCAGGCGAGTGCAAATCCCTACGACGGCAGCCGCGTTGGCGGATGTCAGGTGGAAATTGGGCGCAACTGAGCCGGCACGTTGGACGAAGAGCGCTATAGCCGCGCAGCGCGTTAACTTCGCCAGGTCGCGCGAGGAACCGGGTTCAGGCAGCGGCAGTGGGGAAACCTCGAAAAGGTGCTCTGCCTGCACGTGAAGCAGGACGCGGCTGGTCACCAGAACCTTCAATTGCGGACAGCCTGCCAGCAGGTTGATAATCACCTGTCGAGCTGGCAAGACCTGTTCAAAGTTGTCCAGGATCAGCAGGCATGGTTGTTCTCGCAGCGCGGCCCGGACCTGCTCGCTGAGCGGCGCATCTCTCCTTTCCTGCACATCCAGCGCCTGTGCAATAGCAGGTAGAACGCCGTCAGCGTCGCTTAGCTGATCTAGCGCTGCAAAGGAGACGCCGCCCGCGAACTGCTCCGCAACCACTGCCGCTACCTGCAGGGCCAGGCGCGTTTTCCCGACTCCCGCTGTGCCAATCAAGGTGAGCAAGCGCACATCCGCCTCCCGCAGGAGCTTTGATACCGTCTCGACCTCATGCTCACGCCCAACGAATGAAGTGGAGGGCGATGGGACGTTGTAGAGGACGCGCCGGGGACCTGAGATCGTAAGTGGAGGGAAGTCAGCAGGCAAATCCGGCACAACCAGTTGGAAGAGCCGGGACAGCCTGGCAATGTCTTTGAGGCGATAATCTCCCAGGTCTCGCAGGGTCACCCCGTCGGAAAGCTCGTCTGCAACCAGGTCGCGGGTCACCTGAGACAGCAGCACCTGTCCGCCATGCGCCGCGCTCATGATGCGCGCGGCGTAATGGACATCCAGGCCAATGTACCCTTCTTCCGCGGGCTTCGGTTCGCCTGTATGGATTCCCATGCGCACACGCACCAGCGCTTCATCAGGCCAGCGAGCAGCAAAGAAAGCGCGTTGAGCCATGATTGCCGACGAGATAGCATCAGCGGCACGCTCGAAAACGACGAAGAAGGCATCTCCCTGGGTATCGACTTCGTAGCCATTTCCCTGCCGGAATGCCGCGCGCAGCAGGCGCCGGCACTCTTTAAGCACGCCGGCATAACGATCCCCGAGTTGCTGAATCAGGCGCGTAGATCCCTCGATATCGGTGAAGAGCAGCGTCACAGCGCCGGTTGGAAGCTCAGGCACACAATCCTCCTTATCTTGCTATCTCTCACAGCTTAGCAGAATCTTTGGAACGCGTCCAGATTAAGGCCAGGGTTTGTGAATTATCATGATAGTTCACAGGCCCTTAAGATGAACTACGGAATTACTATGCTATAATGTACATCAATATGATCATCAGGGTATAGGGAGGGAGCAACACAACATGCCCGACAATGAGGAGCAGCAGGACGAACAGCGGCCGCTTGTAGCGTGCATAACGGTGGGCATCTTTCAGGAGAATTGTTATTTATATGCCTGCCCGCAGACGCGCGAGGCGGTGATTATCGATCCAGGAGACGAAGCGCCGCGCATCCTGCAGCAAATCGAAGCATCAAAGCTAATTCCAAAATATATCATCCTTACGCATGGACACATCGATCATATCTGCGCAATTGACGAAGTCAGCGCGGTCTATCCTGTGCCGCTGGCGGTCCATGCTGACGACGTTTATATGCTCAGCGATGAACGTACCGCGCAGAGGTATGGACGCAAAGCGCCGCTGGTGCAGCGAGAGCCTGACATTTTACTGAAAGAGGGAGACCGCGTCTCGTTTGGCACATTGGCGCTCGAAGTGCTGCATACGCCTGGACACACTCGCGGCGGCATCTGCCTGGTCAGTGCGCCATATTGTATGTTTAGCGGCGATACGCTTTTTAATCGCAGCATCGGGCGCACCGATTTTGAGGGCGGTAACTATGACCAGCTCGTCACCTCCATTCGCGAAAAGCTGTACGCACTCGACGAAGACCTGGTCGTGTTTCCGGGACATGGCGAACCTACCACCATCGGTGAAGAGAAATACGAAAATCCCTTTGTGACAGCCAACACGTAGGGGCGGCGGCTTGTCCCCGCCCGGCATCGCATCTTGTGATAGTAGAGGAGAAGAACATTGGCAACCATATGTGTGATTGGTACAGGGTACGTGGGCCTGGTGACTGGCACCTGTTTTGCCGACCTGGGCAACCATGTAACCTGCGTGGATATTATCCCGGAAAAAATTCAACGCCTGCGAGAGGGCGTTTTGCCTATCTATGAACCTGGTCTGGAAGAAATGGTCGAGCGCAACGTCAACGCAGGCCGCTTGTATTTCACCACCGACTACAGCGAGGGGCTTGATAACGCCGACTTCATCTTCATCGCGGTGAATACCCCCTCTAATGCGACCCAGGGTGGCGCGGATATGCGCTACGTGGAAAGCGCGGCCCGCAGCATCGCCCAGGAACTCGACCATTACGCGGTCATCATCAACAAAAGCACGGTGCCGGTGGGCAGCGGCGACGTGGTGACACGCATTATTCGTAAGAACCTGGGCCGCCCGGATGCGCAATTCGCCGTGGTCTCCAATCCTGAATTCTTGCGTGAAGGCTCCGCCATTCTGGACTTCCAGACCCCTGATCGCGTGGTGCTTGGCTCATCAGACCAGGAGGCGGCGCGCAAAGTCGCCACGCTCTACCTGCCCCTGCGCGCCCCCATCGTGATTACCGATCTGTACACGGCGGAAATGATTAAATATGCCTCGAACGCCTTCCTGGCTACCAAGATTTCTTTCATCAACGAGATCGCCCAGATTTGCGAACGCCTGGGCGCGGATGTCAAAGAAGTCGCGGCGGGCATGGGCTATGATAAGCGCATCGGGCGCGCTTTCCTGGACGCTGGCCTGGGCTACGGTGGGAGTTGCTTTCCCAAAGACGTGCGCGCGCTGGCCTATATGGCCGATGAAGCCGGGCTGCACCCTCAACTCCTGCATGCCGTCATGGATATCAACCACGATCAGCGCCGCCTGGTCGTCACCAAGCTCACCTCCATTCTCGGCTCGCTGCGCGGCTGTACCGTTGCCGTGCTGGGCCTGGCGTTCAAACCCAACACCGACGATATGCGCGAAGCCGCCTCGGTCGATATCATTCGCTGGGTGACCAGCCAGGGCGCGGACGTACGTGTTTATGATCCCGTTGCCATGACGACAGGGCGCGAAGCGCTGGAGCGCGAGGGAGTGCGTATCGAGCAGGTGCAATTTTGCCAGCATGCATATGAGGCCGCGGAAGGCGCAGATGCCCTGGTCATCATAACCGAATGGAACGAGTTCAAGTCGCTCGATATGCCGCAAATTCGCGCCGCCATGCGCCGCCCGGTAGTCATCGATGGCCGCAATGTCTACGAAGCGGCTGAGATGAACCGCCTCGGCTTCATTTATCGCGGCATGGGACGCGGCACCAGCCCGGCTCCAACCGTGCTGCCGGCAGGGGATAGCACCACGTCGCAACAGCTCATCGGCGATGCAAGCGGGAAATAAATGGAGATCGTACCGAAACTACAAGAGGGCGACCGCAAGGGTCTCTACCCCACACAACCCCACCCCCGCCCCTACAATGACTACGACGAAAGGAACCACATGCGTAGTCATTGTAGGGGCGGGGGTGGTTGGGCGGTTGGGCGGGGACCCTTGCGGTCGCCCTGGGGAGGGGTTAGGGAACTTGCATATGGACGATAACCTACCTCTCATTTTTACCCCGCTGGTGCGGCAGCCGGGGGTAGCCATACCCGACTGGCTGTTTGGGCCTGCCGGTGTGGCCGGCCTGGCCGCACCTCTGCGCGTGCCGGAGGGCGTCAATGTGGCCGTTGGCATCGACATCATCGAGGTTGAGCGCGTGCGCAAGGTCTATGAGCATCACGGGGAGCGTTTCCTCAAGCGCGTCTTCACCGAAATGGAGATACGCCAGTGCCGGGGCAAGGCCACTCGCCTTGCCGGGCGTTTTGCCGCCAAGGAAGCCATCAGCAAAGCCCTGGGCACCGGCCTGCACGGCGTCGCGTGGCGCGAGATGGAAGTGGTGCAACTGCGCAGTGGACGCCCCACCGTGACCCTGCACGGCAACGCCAGGCGCCGCGCCGAACTGCTCGGCATCAGCGCCTTCGATGTGAGCATCGCCGACCTGCAAACGTTTTCGATTGCCATTGCGGTGGCTATTCAGACCCAGAGGACTCTCTAAAGCCATGCGCATCTGCCCGTACCTATCTAAAGCGCGGTACCCTGGAGAGTGCCTGCACATATGAGAAGTATATACGTCTGCCTAACGGGAGAACAGAACCTATAAAACGTTAGGAAATAGTAAAAAGGTGGGCGACTAGGGATTCGAACCCCAGACCTACTGCGTGTAAAGCAGCCGCTCTAACCAACTGAGCTAGTCGCCCCTGATTTGACTGAAAAGGGAAGCGGGTTTGCTGGATTGTCTATGTGGGGTGCCCTCGAGTGGAGTCGAACCACCACGCCTTTACAGGCACAGGCCCTCAACCTGCCGCGTATACCATTCCGCCACGAGGGCAAGTCATAACGGATACGCATTGTATTCTATACCTGTCCTTGTGATTTGTCAACGATTTTGCGAGCCTATTTTTGCCGCACGATCAGCGTGCTGCGCCCGGTAAAGACTGGCTTTTGCTCGCTATCCAGGCCTGTAGTTTCCAGGACGACGAAGGTCATCGAGCCACTTTTCCCTGTGCGCTCGCGGATGTCTGCTACACGCGCTACGCAGGTGATCTTGTCGCCGATGCGCAACTTGCGCGCGTAGGTATACTGTTGCTCGCCATGGATCAACTGCATTTTAGAGCCATCCAGTTCAAGGCCGGGTACGCTCACACGGAAAGTGGTTGGGAACGTTGGCGGCGCGTATTGGAGCGGGGTTCCACTCTGCAAGTCGGGGTCTTCGGTCGCCTCCATGAAACGCTGCACGGCTTCCCTCGTCACCTCGAAGGTTTGTGGTGACGAGCTTGTGCCGATCAGGCTGCTGTCGATGGGCATAGATGTTGCTCCTTTGCTTTAGAAATGTTACAACGATACCTTCAAATACCCCTGGCGTTCCAGCGCCATGTATGCCGCGCCCATCTGCCCCAGCACATTGAAGTCGCCGCTGTGAATCATGTCGAGCAGCTCGCGAGGGGTCACCAACAGATTTTCGATGACTTCCATGGGGTCGTCTTTGGGCGTGCTCGTTTTGCGTACCTGGCGCGCCAGGTACCACCACACCTCTGTGCGCGCGCCCGTCGGGTTGGCGTAGAAGTGGGCCAGGGGTTCAAGCTGGCCGTCTGCGACGCTGTAGCCCGTCTCTTCCATCAGTTCGCGATGGGCAGTCATTTCTGGATCGCTCTCGTCAGCATCGATACCGCCCGCCGGAAATTCCAGCACCTCGCGCCCGATGCCGTGTTTATATTGCTTGTTGATGAGGAAGCGCCCATCCTCTGCGAGCGGCACAACGCCGACCCAGCCGCGATTCTCGATAATGTAATAATCGGAGACCACCGGGCCGTTGGGAATGGCGATTTGCTCGCTGCGTATCTTGAGATAGGGCGTATCTAGAATTTGTTTATACGAGAGGATTTCCCAGGGATGATGTTCTGACATTGCGTTTCCTTATTCTCAGCATACTCGGTTTCGAGTTTTCTACATGTTTTTCCAGGTCGGTTTGCGTTTCTCCAGGAATGCGCGCAGACCCTCGGCAGCGTCTTTCGTGTGCATAACCTCGTCGAGGTACAGCGAGTTGATGCGCTGCAAAGCCTCAAGGCGCGATGATTGCCCGGCCTGCCCCGACTGCCCAAGGCGCGTGCCCGCCTTTGCGTAGCGCAGGGCCACTGCGCTTTTTTCGCGCAGCATGTTCAGGATGCGCTCCATTTCTTTGCTGATATCGCTGGCTGGCACTGACCACGTGATATAGCCCAGGCGCGCGGCATGCGCACCGGTAAGCGTCTCCTCTTGCTGTTCATCACTCCTGCTCGCTATGGTGAGTCCGGCATGCTCGGCGACGAGCATAAAATCGGCGACTGAGAGCAGCTTGCAGGCGATGGGTGAGAGCGTGTCACGCGCCACTGCCAGGACCGGTTGAACGATATCATGAATCGCGCTGCATGCCTGTTTAACATCTGTAGGGGCGTGATTTATCACGTCCTTATTCGCTGCCTTTCCTCTATTGTTGAAGTCGAGCACAACCGCTTTGATGCCATCGCTGGTTGAGCCGGTGAGCGAGGCGCAGACCGCGCAAAGCTCATGCAACATCAACTCATCAGGATCGGTTGACAATCCAATCCTGATGGTCTGCGCTTCTGAGACGACGCGTATGGCTTGATAAGCTTGCTGCATACTACCCTACTTTAATGCGAACAATGAGCCAGGGCGTGGGCTTGTCCCCGCCCTGGCCGCGTTATACATGTTCTCGTAACTTGAAACGCTGGATCTTGCCGGTGGCCGTTTTGGGCAGTTCCGTCACAAAGTCGATCCAGCGCGGGTATTTGAAAGGGGCCAGGTGCTTCTTGATGAAAGTTTTTAGTTCATCCGCCAGCGCGGGCGATGGCTCGTAGCCGTTATTGAGCACGATATATGCGCGCGGCTTGACCAATTCGTCGGCATCCGTGTCGCCTACTACCGCGCATTCCAGCACGGCAGGATGGGAGATCAACGCACCCTCGACCTCGACTGGCGAGACCCACTGACCGCTCACCTTGAGCATATCGTCGGAGCGACCACAATACCAGAAATAGCCGTCCGCATCCTGGTAATATTTGTCGCCTGTGTGAATCCAGTGGCCGTTAATGACATCTTTGGTCTTTTCGTGCTTATTCCAGTAATAGGCGGCAATGCTGTCTCCGCGAATGAGTAAGTTGCCGATCTCACCTTGAGGAACCGCGTGCCCGCTTTCATCGGTAATCAATGCCTCGTAGCCGGGCACCAGCTTACCCGTGCTGCCCGGCCTGATTTCTCCCGCGCGGCTGCTGATGAAGATGTGTAATATCTCTGTGCTGCCGATGCCGTCCAGGATTTCTACGTGGAATTTATCCTGCCAGCGTCGCAAGATATCGGCGGGCAGTGACTCACCTGCCGAAACGCAGACGCGCACGGACGAGAAATCGAAGCGTTTTTCGGCATCCGGCAGAGCCAGCATGCTCGCGTAAAGCGTGGGGACGCCAAAGAAAATGGTCGGGCGATACTGCTGCACCACCTT
>DATGGW010000036.1:0-3491 GCA_035308345.1 Ktedonobacteraceae bacterium
GGGCGCGTTGCGGCCATTGAAGCGATAGTGCGTGGGTTCGCCGGGGTCAAAGAGGGTGTCGGTATCAGTGAAATTGTTCAGCACATCCATGGGCATTTCGAGGAAGACGGGGCCGGGTTTGCCGCTCAACATCTGGCGAAAGGCCGAGGCGGTATATTCGCCCAGGCGTGACGTTTCATGCACGGTGCGCGCCCATTTAGTGATGGGGCGCAGCAGGTCGATCTGGTTCATTTCCTGTAAGGCACCGCGATCCCACAGGCCCAGCGGAGCCGCGCCGCCGATCACGAGGACGGGGCTACCGGCGAGATAGGCGTTGGCGACGCCCGTCACGCCATCGGTGACGCCGGGGCCTGCCGTCAAAAGCGCTACGCCGGGTTTGCGCGTCGCTTTGGCCCAACCTTCGGCAGCATGGACAGCCGCCTGCTCGTGCCGCGTATCAACAACGCGAATGCCCTCGCGCACGCAGCCATCATAAATACCCGCGATATGCCCGCCGCTCAGGGTAAAGACAACCTCGACGCCCTCGCGTTTGAGGATTTTGGCGACCAGCCAGCCGCCATGTATCATGCCCATGCCGAACTCCATTTTTTCAAGTAGCATTCTATTACGATATATTCGCTTTCCCTATTATATGCTATACTCTGCATAGATAGTGGCGAAAATTCCTCTATATAAAAGTGATGTTTTGGTTAACCTGAGTGTGCGGGTAATCGATCTGATGGTAGTCGTGGCCAGAACCTGTCCAGGGAAACCGCATGTGGAAAGGGAGTTCCTATGCCTCTTGTTGAAGCCGTTACAATCGAGCTTGGTTCGGCTATCGCAAAATCAATCCTGAAAACCTGGCTAAAAGATTCTTCCATTGGTCAGGATATATCATCCAGCTTGATCGATTTGTTGAAGATACGGACTTCCGATGTACTCGCGCAGCGCAGAGGGCTGAGGCAATTTGAGAAAATTGGTGAAATGGTAGGTGAAGACCTGCTGCCGATTTTTGAACGTGAGGGAGCCAGGCTCGATGACAGTAGTCGCACGGCAGTTGCTCTGGCGGTAGCTGATGCAATAAACCAGCTTTCAAGTGATCTTCTGGCAAAACGCAACCTGGACCCCACTGAACTAGAAGCATACCTCCTTGGTACCTATCCACCGACACAGCAACACTTCGACTCAACAGAGTCTGAACTCTACCGGCGCATCATTCAACTATCCTGTCCCTATATTGTGGATATTGCCTCGCAACTGCCATCATTTAATGAGCGCACTTTCGCGGAAGTTCTCAAGCGAGAAGATATCCTGATTGAAAAAGCTGATCAGATACTTAAGGAAGTTCGCCACTTACGTGAAAGACTTGATACCACTGATGCCAGTCATTTTGAAGAAGAATACTGCAAGACGGTAGCCCGCAAGCTCGATGAACTGGAGTTATTTGGCGCGGATGTATCAAGTGTAAGCCGTCGCCAACGTTTGAGCGTAGCCTATATCATGTTAACTGTAGTACAGCAGACAGCAGAAGAGCGGAAAACGGTAATCCGCTCTGAAAGAGAACGCGGGAATCAGACGAATTCCGATAGGGTTGCTAAAGCGACAGACAAAGAAGCGGAGAGACCTACTATTTCGGTTGATAAAGCGTTAGCCAGGGCACGTAACCTCCTTATCAGTGGAGCAGCAGGCTCAGGTAAAACTACCTTAATGCAATGGATAGCTGTCAACTCGGCGCTTAAATTGTTCATCGATGATCTAGCAAGTTGGAATAACTCACTGCCTTTTTATGTCCGCCTTCGCAGTTGCGATCCGAACAATCTACCAAAACCTGAAGAGCTTCCTCGATTGGTTGCGCCTGCAATTGTCGGAGCTATGCCTGTCGGATGGGTACATACACAACTTCGTACAGGACGAGCGATTGTTCTGGTAGATGGGCTGGATGAAGTGTCCGCACAGCATAGAGCAGCAGTGCAAAAGTGGTTAGAAGACTTGATAGCAACCTATTCGCGCGCGCGCTTCATTGTTACTTCTCGTCCTCATACCATAATGGAAGAAAGTTGGATGGATCTCGAGGGTTTCAGTCAGTATGAATTACAGCCTATGCAACTCGCTGACATCTATGCATTCGTTGATCACTGGCATCAAGCCGTTCGAGAAGAGCTGCGAGAAGACGAAGAGAAGGACATACTGGTACCGCTCGCCGCGCAATTGAAGGCAGATATAAAGCGCAATAAATCGCTGCATGAACTGGCTACCAACCCCCTTCTATGTGCCATGCTCTGTGCTCTTAATCGTGATCGCAGGCAGCAACTCCCTACAGACCGTATTGAACTGTACGAAGCATGCTGCTCATTGCTGCTGGAACGTCGCGAGAAAGAACGCAGCATCGAACTGGCAGAATATCCAGCTCTGACCTATCGTCAAAAGCGCCTGCTGCTTGAAGACCTTGCTTACTGGATGATAAAGAACAACCTTTCCGAAGCAGATATAACGCAGGTTGATGATCGCTTTGAGCGAAAACTCAGAGATATGCGAGGCATTGTTCAGGATGTTTCCGGAACCCAGGCGCGTCGCCTCTTTGTTGAACGATCAGGCATGATCCGGGAGCCGGTGACAGGACAAATCGAATTCACACACCGCACCTTTGAAGAGTTCCTGGCAGCAAAAGCCGCCGCCGATGAACTGGATACCGGGTTGCTAATCGAGAACGCGCATAATGATCAGTGGCGTGAAGTCATCATTCTTGCGTCTGGTCACGCCACAAGACAGATGCGCAGAGAGCTCATAAAAGGATTGGTGGCTCGTGGTGACAGGGAAAAAAAGTATCGCTACCAGTTGCACCTGCTGGCCGTGTCCTGCCTTGAACCATCGCTGGAGCCTGGACAGGATGTGATAGAAGAAGTAGAACAGCGCCTCAGCAAACTTGTTCCTCCAAGAAACATAACGGAAGCGAAAGCATTGGCGGCAGCCGGAGAACTGGCAGTAAAATATCTGACCCGCGCACAGTTAAAAAGGAACCAACCGGCTGCCATCACTGCTGCATGCGTCCGAGCGTTATCGTTGATAGGCGGTGACATCGCTCTAGAGGCGCTCGAAGGATATACAAGCGACACCCGATCAAGAGTTGTAGATGAGTTGTTAAGAGCCTGGGATTATTTTGATAGGGAGACCTATGCAAAACATGTACTCTCGCTAACACCGCAAAGTCAATCTCGTATGCAGTTGAATCGTTTACCCTCGCTAGATGGTTTTCAGTTCTTTACAGATCTGACCACCCTCGACCTGTCCTTCTGCGAGCAGATCAGCGATCTTGCTCCCCTGGCTGCGCTGGCGCAACTCACTACCCTCGACCTGTCCTTCTGCGAGCAGATCAGCGATCTTGCTCCCCTGGCTGCGCTGGCGCAACTCACCACCCTCAACCTGTTCGGCTGCAGGCAGATCAGCGATCTTGCTCCCCTGGCTGCGCTGGCGCAACTCACCACCCTTTATCTGTCCTTCTGCGAGCAGATCAG
>DATGGW010000037.1:0-14171 GCA_035308345.1 Ktedonobacteraceae bacterium
TGCGTGTTGATTTCATGCAGCGTACAACGGTGATCGCCATACCCAGCCGATCAGGGTCCAGTTGCCCGAGCGCCTGGCGTATGATAAGCGTGCTGAGTGACCAGAAGCGCATTTCCCTCCGGGTGTTGGCGCGCGCAGATAATACGCTTGCAATGAATTGGGAAGGGATATCTCTCGAAGCGTCATCTGCGCCTGGCGCTAATATTTCAGTGTATTCATCGCCGAGCAGTTCAATGAACTGTTCGCGATACTCAGGTAACACATTCAAAAGTTGTTTGAGGTTCTGCGGGCGGGGATCGCTGTCTCCGTCCACCCAGCGGTTGAGAGTGATAGGTTGAACGCCCAGTTCGTCGAAAATACGCTGCTTGACGCGAGCATCCTGAATAATCATTCCCAGAAGTTGACGCCAGTCCTTCGCATTCTCGTATTGCATACTATTACCCTCTACTACCAGAACTATTTACAAATGCGCATAGTGAACACCATGATAGCAATTTAGCGCGCGAACGTCAACATGTCGAGGCGTGGAGGTTTCCACCATAATTCGGGGTCCGGGAGCCGGGGCTACTCTTGCGGTTGCCCCTACCATAGACGAGGATTCTAATCTCCGATTTATGGTGGTACCTTCACTAACGTTTCCCCCTGGCTTCACGGTAAAGCGTGGCTGATAGTATAACCAGCACGGCAACGATCAAAATCGGGCCTATGGCAACTCGCAACGGGGCTAATGCAGCAACGTAGCCGATGAGTCCAAGCGCAATTGCAACAATCAGGACGCCGATCAGAATAATCATGTCACCGACAATAAAGTTGTAAATGGCTTTAATGGCCTTCATGAACGCACCTCCTCCTGAGCTTCTACGCTCACAATATCGTGTGGCGCTCCAGCGGCAGCCAGTTGATGCCGTTTCTGCTGCTTCAGGAGGGTCACCAGTAGATAAGACGCCAGCAGGAAGATGGCAGCCAGTATTGGAATAAACGCGTCCGACAGAGGCCAATCATAGTGGAAGCCTTCACCCGACCAGAAAGTGCCGAAAGAGGTGAGCATAATCCCAACCACAAACTTGAGTGTATTCTCAGGCACCTTCTTCAGCGGAGCTTTGACAAGTATTCCGGCGCAGATTACCAGGACGCCTGCAATGGCTGCGCCGATGGCAGCAGATGTAATTCCACTGGAGGTTGCCGCTTTCGAAATGCTGCTGCCGAAGGTGATAACGATAAAGGCAACCTCCAGCCCTTCCAGTAGTACAGCTTTATAGGCAAGAGCGACGCCGAAAGGGTGCAGGCGCGGCGCTATAGTCTCCCCGCGCGCGCGGATTTCCGCCATTTTTTCTTCAAAGATGGCTTCCTCATCGTGAAGAGCTTTCAGTCCGCTATAGCGCAGGATAGCTTTTTTCAGCCATTTCAAACCGAAAAGAATTAGAATTATGCCTACCACAAGACGTAAAACATTGATGGGTATCAATTGCACGATTGCCACACCGAGCGTGGCGACAATCAATGCGAGCGTGGCTGCGGCCGCGAATGCTCCAACAAGCGAACTGCGCCAGTTTATTGTAACGCCGACGACAAGCACTATGGTAAAAGCTTCGACAAATTCGACTGCCGAGGCAAGAAATGCTGCCGAAGCGATAGCCCATTGCATGCAACAAACTCCTTTTCTGCTCCAACACGGATAACGAGGCACCCCTTGCGGGCGCCAGGTTTTCTCTGCTTATTGTAACACAAAAAGGAGTCAGGCGATTTACTTCTTTGAGGCGATGAGTTGCAGCCAGTTACGCGGCGTCGCAGTGATCCCCAGTTCCTGGCCTGCCTGGTAGACGGCGGCTTGCAGAGCAGCCGCCCCAAGAGGCAGCGGCACTCCCGGCAATGCGCCCTCGATAAAGAGCCAGTAATGGCCGATATCGCACCACGCATCCATCGAAATATGACCGATCTCCTGGAACGCTTTTACGTGCTCGAAACCGCCATGTTTCAATTGGCCGATGTATTCGTCACGGTTGAGCCACTGCATCGCCATAGCTTTTTCCTCGCGCGACAGGTGGACTTCGGGATGTTCCTGGTGCAGCCAGCGAACCGCGCGGCGGGTCCAGAGTCGATAGAAACGTTCTGTTCCCTCAACGTAGGTTCCCTCAAAGAAGCCGCTATTGCAAGCAAAGATGCCGTCGGGAGCAAGGATACTCGCCATAAGCCGGAACGCAGCAAGTTTATCGGGTACGAGATGGATGGCGTTACAGAAGAAAGCGGCGTCAGCGTTCTGAACAATGTAAGGCAGGTCGGCAGCCTCACCTTGAATAAATTCCGCTCTGGCGCCTATGGCTTCCATGCTCTTTTGCGCCCGTCGCAGTGCCTCCGCCGAGGGGTCAACGCCAATAATGCGCACCTGGCGCCGCTGGCGTTGCATTTCTTGCGCGATCAAGCGCGTGACCGCTCCCGTGCCACATGCCATATCGACGATGGTCAGTGTCGCGTTAGCAGGACGAGACGCAAGGGAGGCGAGCGCCTGGCGGACAAGCGAGCGGTTGATCTCGGTGTAAAACGGATGAGCCGCGAATGCCTCAAATGTGAATTGGTTCGTTTCCTCGGTTTCAATCATACTCATGGGCAGTCTCCTTTAAAAGAACCAGCATTTACCACTTAGAGGAGAACTGCGCCCATTTTGTTTCGCGAATCTGGTTAGAATTTACTAAGAATCAAATATGCATTGACATACCGCCATCTACACCCAGTATCTGGCCGGTGATATAGCTAGCTTCTGGCAGACACAGGAAGTTGATGGCCGCCGCAATTTCTTCGGGGGCGCCAAATCGTCCCAGCGGCGTGACATCGAGCATGAATTTACGCTGCTGTTCTGTTAATATCGAGGTGAGTTCGGTGGGTATAAAACCCGGCGCGATCGCGTTGGCGGTTATGTTGCGGCTGGCCATCTCCCGCGCCGTGCTGATGGTTAGCGCGATGATGGCGGCTTTAGATGCGCTGTAGTTGGCTTGACCGGCGTTGCCTAACAAACCGGCCGGCGAAGAAATATTGACAATGCGTCCCCAACGCGCTTTCATCATGCCACGTAGCGCAGCTTTTGTGCAAAGAAACGCTGAACGCAAATTGGTCTGCATAACATGCTCGAAGTCGTTCAGTGACATCTGTATAATCAGTTTGTCGCGTGTGGTGCCGGCGTTGTTGACCAGGATAGAGATCGGGCCGAGAGCGCCGCTGGCTTCCGCGAAGAGTCGTGTCACCTCTTCCTCCTCGCTTACGTCGGCCTGGATGGAGATACAACGCCTCCCCAATGCCTCGACACTCTCCTTTGCTTCGGCTGCTGCCCTGCTATTGCTGCGATAATTGATGATAATATCTGCCCCGGACTGCGCCAGGCGTAATGCGGTTGCCCGCCCAATGCCCTGACTACTGCCTGTCACAAGGGCGGTTTTGCCTGCTAATGGCAAATCCTGTTCTGCCATACTATTTTCTCTCCTCCGGCGTTGCTTTTAACCTCACCGCATCCGCTACTTTGCTGGTAGTATAGCACAAATTAACACTCTGGCTTCTACCCGGGCATCGCAAGATTCGAGAACTGGCTAACCTGCCATTGCTCGTTTTGTACTGTTTTGCCCTATTCTGGGGATGGCTGTATCAAGCGCTCCAGTTTGCGTATTTTCTGCTTTATCCGCTTGAAGATCTGCTGCTCCTGCGAGCGGCTGATCATCGTTTTTCGTGAGAGTAGCTGGCATACGCTTCCTGGTAATGTCGATTTCCGGGTCGAGTTGCGTAGTATGATCGTAGCTAGCATCGTAAAGTTGCTGTGAGGTCAGGTTGCGTGCGTGTAACAAATTAGCCCCATTCAGAATGGCCCGGTGCAGGTCAGCTACCAACAAGTTAGTCTCTTCCAGGTTAGCTCCGCGCAGATCGGCATCTATCAGGTTGGTTCCAACCAGGTTAGCTCCCGCCAGATTCGCCCCGGCGAGGCAGGCGTCGCGCAAATCAGCCATGTAGAAATTGGCTCCGGCAAGCTGCGCATCGCGGAAATTCACCTGTCCCAGGAAGCGATGAGAGAAGTCGCGCTGGCGCAGGTCTGCCTGGTAAAATGTCGGCGGCCGCCAGTTGGCGGGCGCGTGGAAAAAATGATGCTGCCCATCTAACGCTAGTGGAGTTTCCTCAACCTTTGGCAATGTGTCGAGCGTATATTCCAGGCTTAACTTTTGCGAGTGATCATTAAATCTGACTTCCCACTGCTTCCATTCCTCCTGTATTCGCTGCACCTGCCCGGTGAGTTGTTGTTCGACTTCTGACATATGCTTATGCTGGCGCGCTTCCCATGCTAGTTGATGTCCACCCTGGGCATACTCCCATGCTTTACGCTCGATAAGCCCCTCCGAGAGCATGCGATGTTGAATGCGCAATGCCAGTAATACTCCAAGCAGCGCCGTCAAAAAACTGATAATGCCTCCAACTATTAATAACTTTATCATCATGCTTCGCCCTTATTTCTCTTTTTGCATACATATACCTGAAAGATACAGAGCATTTATCTACGCCGGTCTATTTCGTAAGACGGAGTTTATATATATCAGTAACGCTTAATGGATTTTGGGTTACCTCCTATCTGTAGACGATACTCTCGAAAAAACATATAATACCCATGTGAAGGGACGCGATGCAATTCTGGAAGCCTATCCATTAAGAGGAAATAGATGAGTCAATATAAACACCCGACGCCGCTCTCATTCTTGCTGGATGACGAAAAGCGACAACTTACCCTGACCTGGAGCGATGAACACGAGAGCGTGCATAGTTGGGAAGCCTTAAGATGGGCCTGCCCGTGCGCCTGGTGCGCGGGCGAGGGCAGCCAGCCCGGTATGCTTCAGAACAAAACCAGTCTGAGTGTCGAGGAAACCACGCTGGTGGATGTGCAGCCTGTTGGACGCTATGGCCTGACCCCTGTCTGGGAAGATGGGCACAAAACGGGCATCTTTACCTACGAAAAGCTGCGTGCCAGTTGCGAATGCGACCAGTGCCGCAACAAACGGTATTCTGTTAAATAGCGATCCACGCTCGATGAGAAAGCGGCAGCTAGCCTATTTGGGGAATGCTGCCGCTTTTTAGTGTTAAGAATGGTTATACTTCTCGTTATTAGTGATGAAAGGCGCGAAAGCGTATCTTTCCTCCGCAAGGAGGCCGAGGATGTTATTACTAATAACGGAGCAATGCAATGCCTGTATCTACAACTGCTACGAATGGGATGGATGTCCAAATCCCGGTACGCCGCCGCTTTTTCCCACTCTCAAGACTGGCCATGCGCCTGTTGATTGCGTTTATCGTTAGCTGGCTGATCGTGCTGGCGTTCTTCGTATCCGGCGCTGTCTCGCACTGATCGTTTACAATTCTTCCTCCTCGAAGCGCACACCGTATCGCCCGCTGAGATAGTCGTACATCTTATCGGCGAAATAGTTAGCGTTGGCAAAGCCCCGGTTCTCAGACTTGATTTCTGAGAGTTGAATCATCATTCGTGTATCGCCGTTGCGGTAATGACAGTAGAGCGACCAGCGTTCGTTTCGTTCCAGCAGAGTAAAATCGGATGAGATAGAGCCGGATCCATCGCCTGCCCGTTCGTGGCGCAGCCGGGCATGGTGAGCAAGATGGTGATAGGCGGCATCCAGGTTATCCACCACAAAACCGATATGGTGCCATCGACTGGGCAGCCCATCCGAAAGTGGCGCTTTTTCCGTGCCAAACAGGAAAAGGGCGGTATTGCCGGTTGTCAGCACCGTCTGGTGACGATCATCGCGCACAATCCTCATTCCTAACACCTCACTGAAAAACGCTTTAGCATCTTCGCGATCAGCGACAGTAATGGCGAGGTGGTCAAAACCATAGTTCGTCCAACTAACCTCGCCAGCTCCTGCCGGAACTTCCTTGAGCGGCATCGCTTCGACGTGAAATGTATGTGTCTTGAAGTGCGCCGCACTTTCTCCGATGAACATGTCTGGAAATACTTCATCCCCTTCCGGCGTTTTAATGCGAATGCGATGCCCAACCAGCAGACCAGGCGGCAGCGCGTGCTCAAGCGCCTCGTGAAATATTTCTTGCGGATCCACTTCACTTTCATACGACTGCCCGTTCACGAACAGCGTGATGTCGAGCGTTCGCTGCACCTGGTTATTAGAACTTTGCTCTTCCTGGTTTGTCATAACAAGTGGTATCCTTTCTTGTGTTGAAATACTGCACTATGAATATCATAGTGTACCATTTAACCCTGCTGGAGCAAGGTTCCAGTGCAAGTTAGTTCTTTTTTTGAGCATAGTATCAAAAAGATACGAAAGGTCGAGGAACAGGAGAAATAAACCATGGCAACCTCAGTCAAGTTAACCCCAGACATGCAGCGAGTCCTCAACGAGCAGCGGCTAGGCTTTGTGGCCTCGGTCTGCGAAGATGGTACTCCGAACCTTTCCCCCAAGGGGACAACCACCGTCTGGGATAGTGAACACATCGTTTTCGCGGATATCTGTTCGCCAGATACGATCGCCAATATCCGCCATCATCCCATTGTCGAGATCAATGTGGTTGATCCAGTGAGCCGCAAGGGATATCGCTTCAAGGGTCCTGCGACCATTCACCAGCAGGGACCCATTTTTGAGCAAGGGCTCGCGTTTTATCGGCAACGGGGAACCATAAGCCCCATCCGCAGTATCGTGCTGGTGCAGGTTGAACAAGCCAGCCCTTTGATTTCTCCAGCCTATGACCAGGGAAAGATGGAGGAGGAGATTCGGGCCTCCTGGCTCCAGTATTGGAACGCGCTCTACAACCATGCAGCCGCAAACGACGATCAGGGAATTGGCTCAGAGATCGAGCAGATATAGTTTCGTGGAGGGAGTATGCCGGTTCCTTTATCGAACGATCGCGTTCGCTTCATGCGCCAGCTTGCGCAGCAGCTTATTCCACAGCGTTCAGATGCGCCAGCTTCAGTCTCGCACCTGGTAAAAGAGATGTGCGGCATCCAGGCTCAGGATGCGCCCGCCGCGGCTCTTGCCATAAGAGCGCGCAGTGTGGATCTATTGGCCGCCGATGTCGAGCATGCACTGATGCAGGAGCGCTCCATAGTTCGCACCTGGGGGCCGCGCGGTACTCTTCACCTGCTGGCGACAGAAGATCTCGGCTGGCTTCTAACACTCCTCGGCCCCGCTTTTGTCGCCGGAGATAGGCGAAGGCGCGCGGAACTGGGCCTGGACGAGGACACCTGCGCGAGGGGTATCCGTATCATCCACGACGTACTCGCGAGTCGCGGCCCACTGACTCGCGCCGAAATCGTTGAGCAATTGGCGGCTCGCGGCATGCTTATCGAGGGTCAGGCCAGGCCTCATCTCCTGGCCCGTGCCGCGTTAGAGGGCGTCATCTGCTTTGGCCCTGATCGCGGTGCTGAACCGACCTATGTCCTCCTGAGCGACTGGATTGACTACTCGCATATGAAACCTTCGCTATCTGAGACCGCAGCGTATACTGAACTCACACGCCGTTACCTCAACGCTTATGGTCCCGCAGCACTGGTGGATCAGGCGGCATGGTCAGGCTTGCCCTTAAGCAAGATACGCACAGCATGGCAACACATCATGGACCAGCTCTTAGAAGTAGAGATCGCCAGTTCTCCAGCCTGGATGCTCAAGGAAAACGCGGCGCGATTGGACGAACCGCCCTCAGATTCCCCAATCGTTCGCCTGTTACCACGCTTTGATATCTACCTGCTCGGCTATCAAAATCGCGACCTATCGGTACCACCTCAATATGCAAAACGCATAAATGCCGGAGGTGGAATGCTGCACCCGGCAGTGCTGGTAGATGGCTATACAGTGGGGACTTGGAGGAGCAAGCGCGAGAAGAATCACTTGAACATTGCGATTGAACCATTTGATTCTCTAACACCTGAGCCGCTTCCAGGAATAGAGGCAGAAGTCAAAGATATCGCTCGTTTTCTGGAAACGGAAGTCGGATCATACATTATACGCGCCTGATATGCGATTTCGTAGTAGGGTAGGGGCGGCCCTTGTGGCCGCCCTGGAAAATCTTACGCTATTGACGCTTGCTTTGCATATCATCCATGTCGTTGGTTTCGTCCTGGCCGTCTATGCTGCGTTCCTCTTTTTTATGGTAACTTTTTATGGTTGGTTCGACATTTTTGCTAATTGGCGCTGCAGCGACTTGCCCATCACATCTTCTGCCTTGTCCTGGTCGGTATTGAATATCTGCAAGGCCAGCGCGATATCTGGATTGGGCACAAGCGTCAGGTCGCGCCGTCCCTCTATCACTGCCTGTAAAATCTCTGAGGCTACCTGCTCAGGCGTTAGCAGTGCCTGAACATTGGGCAGGCGCAGCGCCCCCCCGGCTTCCTGGTGAATCATAGGCGTATCGACCCAGGCGGGGTAGACGGTGGTAATGCCTATGCCGCTGCCATAGAGTTCCGCGCGCAGAGCCGCGGAGAAGCCGCGCACCGCCCACTTACTGGCGCAATAGCCGGAGAGCAATGGCGGTCCCAGCTTGCCCGCGATTGAACTCAGAAAGACGAAGTGGCCCGATGCCTGCCTTCGCATGGCTGGCAGCGCGGCCTGAACGCAGAGGAAAGTTCCCATGAAGTTGATATTCATCATGCTTTGCATCTCGTCGGCGCTAAAAGTATCGATTGGACCGCCGAACCCGACACCTGCGCAGGTGACAACCAGGTCAATGCTCCCGCAGGCATCTAATGCTTGCTGCATCAGTTCCTTCATCTGCGTCTCACTGGTAACATTGCCAGGGACGGTGAGTACCTGGCCCTGCGCGCCGGGGTTGCCCTGGTTGAGTTGCTCCTGTGCCTTGAGCAGCGCCGCCTCATTGATATCTGCCAGCACTATGTGCGCCCCCCGCGCGCGTAATGCGCTGCCTGTAGCAAGTCCGATGCCGCTTGCTCCCCCGGTGATGACGGCGACCGACCCGGCAAAATTCGTCAGTGCCATACGATGTGGCTCCTCTCTAATGTAATATCCTTATTGCTGCTGTGGCGGCAGCGTCTGTGGCTGATCGTACTCCTGCTTGGGCTGCGGCGGGTATTGATACTGCTGTCCGCTCTCCTGATACGCTCCAGGCTCTGGTTGAGGCGGCTGGTACCCCTGCTGGTAAGGTTGATAAGGCTGCTGGTATTGCTGAGGTGGTTGATCTGGCTGGTAGGGTGGTTGGTACTGCTGCTGCGGCTGATTGCCCTGTGTGGCGGCAAAGATACCCAGGCCTAGCAGCCCGGCAGTGATGGGAATATACATTGAACCCAGGATGGCGGATATGCCGATCAGCACCAGAATCCAGGGCCAGAAGCCGATCAGGAAGAGCACTCCCAGTCCAAACATCCAGACAAAGCACTGTATTCCACCGTAGAGGCCCTGCGGGTTTAAGCTGCTAGCTGAACCAAACAAGCTGCAAAATGCCAGCCCCGCGAAAAGGAAGAAGAGAAACCCGCCTCCTCCGAAGCTCCCCGAGAAAACAAAGGCCAGCGCCAATCCTATAAAGAAGAAGCCGCCTGCCATTCCCGCCAGCGGGCTGCGATAGCTCCTGCGCATTTGCCTGCGATATGCTCGCGCTTGTCGGCGAGCGTAACGATCATTGTACATGCTGCATACCTCCCTTGATTGCAAGATGAATGAGTACATTTCTTACTCATAAGTATACGCGATGATCGCGTCGAATCGCAGCTATCTCTCGACATATATATTCTTTATAGCTCCGGTCAGGGGGAAATATGCGAAAGTCACAGGCGCAGTTCGATTAATGCGCGGCGCACACCCGCCAGCGCGCTCTCGATATCTTTTGCGGCTATGCCGTAATGAGTGACGGCGCGTATCCGGCCCTCGCCCATGGTGCCCATCAGAACCCCGTGTTCCTGCGCCTTAGCCAGGAATTGCAAGGTCTCAGCTTCAGTGAGCAGTTCCTGCTGCGCATTGCGCACGGAGAACATCACCATATTGGTGACGACGCGCTCAACCTCAACATCGATCTGCGGGTATTCGGCCAGCCCCTCGGCCAGTCGTTTGGAGAGTTGATGGTCTTCAGCCATACGATCAACCATCTGCTCCAGCGCCACAATACCTGCCGCCGCCAGGATGCCCGCCTGTCGCATGCCGCCTCCCAGGGCCTTGCGCACGCGATGCGCGCGTTTAATGAAGTCGCGACTGCCCACCAGCATTGATCCAACAGGCGCGCTCAGCCCTTTCGAGAGACAGAACATCACCGAATCGACGCTGCGTACCAGTTCGCTGACGGGAATGTTCAGCGCAATGGCCGCATTAAAGACGCGCGCGCCATCCATATGCGCCTTCATGTTGTGATCGTGTGCCAGCGTGGTCAGCGTCTCGACCTGCTCGACGCCCAGTACGGTGCCGCCGCAGCGATTATGCGTGTTTTCGATGCACAGCAGCACAGTCGGGGCCGAATGTTCGTCGCTGCCATCGTCAATATTGGTCTTGACCCTGTGTAAATTGAGCATGCCATTCGGCTCGGTCGGCACAACTTTCATCTGCGAACCACCAAACATGGACGCCCCACCGCCTTCGTAATGGTAAATATGCGACTGATCCCCAACGATGATGGCTTCGCCGCGTCCGGCGTGGGCCATGACGG
Organism: Ktedonobacteraceae bacterium; assembly: GCA_035308345.1. Taxonomy (GTDB): domain Bacteria; phylum Chloroflexota; class Ktedonobacteria; order Ktedonobacterales; family Ktedonobacteraceae; genus CF-113. The sequence continues at coordinate 10,630 of DATGGW010000037.1, forward strand.
CTGCAGCATTGCCCATCGTGCCGCTTGCGACAAAAAGGGCGGCCTCTTTCCCCAGGCGTTCTGCCGCCATCTCTTGCAAACGGTTGATGCTGGGATCTTCGCCATAAACATCATCTCCCACCTCGGCGCGGTACATAACCTCGCGCATCGCCGGCGTTGGCAGAGTAACGGTATCACTACGCAGATCAATCATGCTTTATACTTTCTCCCCCCACGCGCTCAGCATAAACCAGAGCGCACAAAAATCTTCAGACTGCATCTCATCGAGTGCTTGTTGATATAATCTGTCTGCTTCTTCTTGCGTGGCGATACCCAGATTGACCAGGAATGGTTGCCCTAGTTTGAAAAGCATCGCATAGTCCTGGTAAAAGCCCCTGTGCGCTTCTTCTCCTGCTGAGAAGTCGATCACATGAGCTTTTTTCTGAATGCGCTGATAGCCCGCGTCCCTCAAAAAACGACCCAACATAGGTGTAATGCCGCCATGAAGCCCATTAGGGGAAAAACTTCGTCCAGCTAGCTTAAAAGCCTGGTGGCTGAGGCTACAGTAGCTTTCAAACGCGGGCGTGTTGGCGAAGCCCCACTCAACCTCAGTTAAGCGCATAACGCCACCTGGTTTGAGTATGCGCAGGCATTCTTGCAAGAGCCTCGGCCACGCTTCTTTCGGCATAAATGCAAAGATAGCGCGAGCATTGACCAGGTCAAAAGTCTCGTCGGGAAAATCCAACGGCTTAAGTGCATCCATCACGTGGAAGTGAGCATTATTCAATTTGCGCACCCGTGCATGTGCCTGAGCGTACTCGATCATCCTCTGGCTGATATCAATCCCCATTACCTCTATCTCAGGGTGTGCCTGCGCTGCCTCCTGTACCCAGCCACCTGGCCCACAGGCAATATCGAGTGCATCGTGGATCTTAGACAAATCTAACCGGTCTGGAAAAAGCCCACCCATACCCTCAGTAATGAGCTTATCCTGGTCCAGCAGGCGTGCCATCTCTGTGGCGCTTTCGGCGTCGAAAACATAGGTATTTTCGCTCTGTGTTGAATCAGAGAATGTTGACATGGCAAGGTTCCTTCCTTAACCCCTTTTGCTGAAATAGCCCGTTTATGCCTCTTACTGCATCATAGCAGACAAGACATGGGTAGGTCAATCTGATGGCTGAAGCCGTTCGCAGTGATGGAATAATAAAAAGTCGTGAACGCGCATCTCTCTTGCATATGGAAGATAGCAACGATAGAATAATTGCATACCATCAACCATGTGACAGGGAATAGCAATGCCAACGTCAATTATACCGACCATGCACTTAGCGCGGGTTTATGAAAAACTTATTGCTACGTATGGCGAACCAAAGAACGAACCTGATTACGATCCACTCGGAGGGTTAATAGCTACAATCCTCTCACAACATACCTCGGATATTAATTCAGAACGTGCTTACCGGCAGTTAGTTATGGCGTTTCCTACCTGGGAATCTGTGCGGGACGCAGCGACGAATAAAATTGCCGAGGCTATCAAATGTGGCGGATTGGCTACTGTGAAATCAGTTCGTATTCAGGATGTCTTATATACGCTCACAGAGCAGCAACAAGAACAGGGAGAAACAAAAACACTCTCAGAGTATCTTTATGATGAACTTGCCAGGTATACAACAGAGGAAGCCTGGCGCTATCTCTGTACACTTCCAGGAGTCGGGCCTAAGACAGCGGCATGCGTCCTGATGTTTCATCTTGATCGACCTGCTTTTCCAATTGATACGCATGTCTGGAGAACGGCTCGACGCTTAGGATTAATAGGCCCGAAAGTGAGCGCTGATCTGGCACATACCCTTTTCGCAAAAGTGACGCCGCCGGAATGGGTCTATCCCCTGCATGTCAATCTTATCCGGCTTGGGCGGCAAATCTGCCATGCCCAACGGCCTGCATGCAAAGCATGTCCTCTTTACAGTGAGTGTGCCTATGTGGGAAGTGTTAACGCTCAAGAAACTGCTATCCCAGGTATATAGCGGATTTTAGATGCATTCCTTTATTACTACACGTAGGCATCAGGATGCAACGTTTCACACTCTACAGCATCATTCGGTATCTACCCACGTCTGCGTCATCTGCGGTGAGCCATCAGGCATGATTGTCGCGAAAAAGCAGACCACGCGCTTCCGCAGGAGTTGCTGGAGTTCGGCTGAAAGTTCGATCACGTGTCATCTCTCTCTTCTAGAACATTCAAATTCATCGTGGGTCGCATCAGCGATCCTCACTGCGCCCTTGAGAGGTACAAATGTGCCGCTGATCTGCTGGCGCTCCTCAAGCTCCTCTTCACGGTAGAGGTAGAGCGCCTGCAGGACTGGCCGGTCGCTGACGGCGAACAGGTCCGCTTGCTCTTCGGCCTGGTGATCGACGCTCGCCCATGAAGGTGTCACGAAGATGTCACCGGGACCCCAGTCGAAGCGCACGCCATTGATCACCGAGGAGCCCCGGCCCTGAAAGACCACGTAGACCGAGCTGCCCGTCTTGCGCTTGGTGGAAGTGCGCGTGCCGGGAGAGAGGCGGTGCATCTCGCAGGCAAAAGTGCCGACGGCTGGCGCGCCCGTGAGAGGGTTCACGAACTCCAGGCTCACCATCGGTTCACTGCGCGCCCGCTGCAGCGCCTCGAGCGTGCGGTCGGTCTCCTCCCAACGGTAGCGCAGCAGCGGCGAGTGGGCAAGGGGAGAACTGACACCCAGTTCACGCAGTCCCACTCCCGCGAAGCCCTGCTCCGAAAGGTTGTGACCCTCCACCGGCTGCAGCTGGTCGGGGTGATTCTCGAAGAAGATCGACTCCAGCATCGTCAAGAGCGGCAGGTCCAGGCCATCGAACCACACCATCGGCTCGTCGCTGCGGTTGTTGTGATCGTGCCAGTTCCAGATGGGCGTCAGGATCAAGTCGCCCGGTTCCATATCGCAGGCATCGCCGTTGACGGTGGTGTAGACGCCCGCACCGGTGAGGACGAAGCGAATGGCGCTGGGCGTGTGCCGGTGCGCGGGCGCCGATTCATGTGGTCCCAGGTATTGCAGCGCGCCCCACAGCGTCGTGCTGGTGAACGGCAATCCTTTCAATCCAGGGTTGGCGAGCGCGAGCACGCGCCGGTCCCCGCCTCGCTCGAGCGTGATCAGTTCTCCGGCGCGCTTGGCCAGTGGCAGCACGTCGTCCCATTTCCAGAGCCAGGCCTGGGTCGTGGGAAGAGGAACCTCCGGCATGAGCTGTTTGGCAATTTTCCAGAGCGGCTTGAGATCGCGTGCTGCCAGCGCACCACAAAACTCGTCATAGCCGACCTCTACTGTATGCGTATGACTGATATCAATACCCATCGTTTCTCTCCTTTCTCTCCGGCTGGTACCCGTAGAACCAGTCCGTGTATGTGAAATCGTCAGGTGTTCGTGCCGCGAACAGCGCATTACGGAGCAGCGCGGTGATACCATCGCTATGAATGATATCACCGAATGTGTGACATTACAGTGCTCCAACAACCGTCCTTTGCTACCTTCGATAAGCAGAAGCAGATAGCCTGG
>DATGGW010000038.1:0-3475 GCA_035308345.1 Ktedonobacteraceae bacterium
AAGGCAAACCGCTCGGCCGACTCCTCGGCGACGAGTTGGGCCGCAATCAACTCCTTGAGGAGCCGCAGAAGCTGTACTTCGTCCTGGTGGGTGAGTGCTTGCAGGAGGACAAAATCGAAGTGCCGTCCAGTTACTGCTGCCAGGTGCAACACCTGCCTGGCTCCTTCACTCAGATGAGCGGTGCGCAGCTCGACGATATCATGGATGCTGCGAGGGATGTGCCATTCGCCAGGCTCCTTGCGCTGCCAACGACCCTGCTCGTAAACTATGTCTCCGGCCTCGATGAGCGATTTTAGCAGTTCCTCGATGAAAAAGGGATTGCCTTCGGTAAGCGCGTACATGGCATCCAGCAAGTCGCCTTGCACCAGGGAAGGCATCGCGAAGATCGAGCGATGAAGCGCGAAGATCGCAGACAGCATGGCACTCACCTCACTCTGCGTAAGGCGGGCGAGAGCGAATTCCTGGACGAGCCGTTCCCGGTCCAGCTGCGCCAGGAAATGGCGCAGGCTGGAGTGAACCTCGTCACTGCGGTAGGTCAGCACGAGGAGCAGTCTATGAGCGGCGCAGCGGCGCGCCAGGTAGTGGAGGAATTCCAGACTAGTATTATCGCTCCAGTGCAAGTCTTCCAGCACACACAGCACAGGGCGCCACCTGGTCAGATCGGTCAAAAACTGGGCCAGGGTTTCAAAGCGGCGGCGCTTCTCCTGTTCAGGGTCGAGCAGAGTGAGCGTGGACGGAGGAGGTCCACCGGCAAGTGCGTGGCTCAGATCAGGGAGCAGGGGAAGAAATGCCTGTGCGATCCTCTCGACCGAGTGCGCAGGCGTTGATTGAGAGTGATCGGAAAAGTGCGAGCGCAAAAGGTCCAGCAGAGGCGCGTAGGGGATGGCGTGATCTGTCGGAAAACAACTGCCTTGCAACAGCAGAAAGCCGTTCGAGAGAGCCTCGGTTTTGACCTCAGCCACCAGGCGCGATTTGCCGATGCCCGCTTCCCCTGAAATGAGCGCGACCTGTCCCTCTCCGCTTTTCGCTCGGTCGACGAGCATATGGAGGCGGGTGACCTCCCGCACGCGACCGATCACGACTGGGCAGATGATTGGGGAAAGGAACGGTGCCTCCATTGTCTACTATCCTTTCGAAAGTTTCAGCTCGTCTTTGACCTGTGCTCGACATTTTCTGAGGCGAGTTTCCGCACTCATGTTTCACGCTATCCTGAAATAGGAAAGGTTTAGAAGAAACGACTAGCGTAGAGTGATGCGAGAAATTCGCCCTGCTCCTGACTTGTAGCAGAAAGCATCTTCTGCTACAAGTTTCTGCTGCAAGTTAGTGTAACAGGGGAACAGGTCAAAGACAAGTAGGATGTTGATAGATTGATAGGAGTTAATGGTCCAAAAATTCTGTGAATCTCTCAGGAAGAATATGTGATAGACTATCTTCAGCAGATTCTTGTCTTCCCCGCCGAGAGAAACATGCTGATCAAGCCAGGAGTGCTTGTAACTCCATGAGCAGCGGTCTCAGGGTAGCGGCTGAAAGAGGCGCTATTGAATAGTTATCTGTTAAAAGCTTGTCCGGGTGGTCACCACGTTACATTCCTGATAGTCTGCTGCGGGAAGCTGCAACTCGCCTACAAGATTGCTTCCTTTTCGGCTCCGACTATCCATTCATTACACCGCAACACTGAATGAAGGATTTTGAGGCGCTCAAGATTGAGTTTAAGCCGGAGGTGCGCGAAAAGATTCTGTGGAGGAATGGGCAGAAGCTGCTGGCCCTCCGTTGGGCAAATGCGCTTCTCATCAACATGAACTTGCAGTAGTCGGCGTTCCGTCACTACTATTAGCGCCATAGCGATTCAGAAGGAGCGTTACCCATGGCAAAGTATGTGCTTGCCCTCGATCAGGGTACTACCAGTTCACGAGCCATTCTCTTTAATCATGATGGCGCGATTGTAAGTGTAGCGCAACAAGAATTTCCCCAGATTTATCCCGCGCCGGGTCTGGTTGAGCATGACCCGGAAGCCATCTGGTCCAGTCAGTTAGCTGTAGCCAGAGAAGCGATCAGACAAGCTGGCGCTTCCGCTAGCGATATCGCAGCCGTCGGCATCACTAATCAGCGTGAAACGGCCATTGTCTGGGAAAAATCCACCGGCAAACCTGTCTTCAATGCGATTGTCTGGCAAAGTCGCCTGACCGTTCCTCTTTGCGATGAATTGAAGGCCAGAGGCTTTGATAAGGAGCTTCGCAGCCGCACAGGTCTCGTCACCGACGCCTATTTCTCTGGCACCAAAGTCAAATGGATTCTCGACAATGTTCCTGGTGCGCGTGAAAAGGCTGATCGGGGCGAACTTCTCTTTGGCAATGTGGATACCTTCCTGATGTGGCGTCTCACTGGGGGGCGCGTACATGCGACCGACTATTCCAACGCCTCGCGTACCCTGCTCTTTAACATCTACACCGGCCAGTGGGATGACGTTATCCTCAAAGAATTCGGTATTCCTCGCTCCATGCTGCCTACGGTCATGCCATCCAGCGGCGTGTTTGGCGAAACGGACGCGGAGTTCTTCGGCGCTCCTATCAAGATGGCGGGCGATGCCGGCGACCAGCAAGCGGCCACCTTTGGCCAGGCATGTTACGAGATCGGCATGGCGAAGAACACCTATGGCACCGGATGCTTTATGCTCATGAATACCGGCTCTAAGGGTGTTCCTTCACAAAATGGTCTGCTCACTACCATCGGTTGGGGTATGGGCGATCCATCCCATGCGCAGCTCACCTACGCCCTCGAAGGCAGCATCTTTGTCACCGGCGCTGCCGTGCAATGGTTGCGCGACGGGTTGGGAGTCATCGAGCAGAGCGTTGATGTAGAGGCGCTGGCAGCCACCGTTCAAGATAACGGTGGGGTCTATCTCGTGCCTGCCTTCGTCGGACTTGGCGCGCCCTACTGGGACCCCAACGCTCGTGGTACTATCATTGGCCTGACTCGCGGTTCTACCGTTGGTCACGTCGCCCGTGCCACGCTGGAGTCCATGTGCTACCAGACGCGCGATGTACTCGAGGCTATGGAAGCCGACAGTAACGCCGATTTGAAGATGCTGCGCGTCGATGGCGGAGCGGTCGTCAATAACCTGCTCATGCAATTCCAGGCTGATATTCTTGGCGTGGCTGTGCAGCGGCCAAAGGTGGCCGAGACCACAGCGCTTGGGGCCGCCTACCTCGCGGGTATCGCTGTAGGTTTCTGGAGCAGCCCGCAAGAAGTTGCAGAACAGCGGGCAATCGACCGCACCTTCGAGCCGCAGATGAGCGCCGACCAGCGCAACAGCCTCTACGCAGGCTGGAAGCGAGCAGTGGAACGCTCAAGAAATTGGAAGCAGTAACAGGCAAGAAAGTGTACTATTGTATCCATGCAACCATTATCATCATCGACGCGCGCGCACAATATTTCTCTCATGGGGAGCGAGCAATTTGACGTGCTGGTGATTGGT
>DATGGW010000039.1:0-11584 GCA_035308345.1 Ktedonobacteraceae bacterium
CGACACGGTGCAGGTGGGAGTGTATCATCTTGAACAAATTCACGTAGTGCGCTCGCCCCAGGAAAACCACCTGTTGCTGGTCGGAGTTGACCTTTCGCGCAATCTTGACCTGGAATCGCGCTATCAAATGACCTACACAAACCAGACATCAGGCTACCTGGTAACAGAAGTGGCAGCCAGGGGCGGATTGTTTTCCCCCGTTCTGCCGGTAACCTCGCAGGTGTCACAGGTTATTCCCGCCTATGTGCTGCGAGCCGGTCAAACGTATCGCCAGGCGCTTGATGAACTGTGCGCCACATATGGTCTCGTCTACTTTCTCGACCAGCATGAAACGCTCCAGGTGCGGGAACTGTCGAGCAGCGATACTCCGGTCTGGACATATCAACCCGAAATTGAGCTGGTGAGCTTTGGCAACATTGATCCACGCGCCAATCACATCATCGTGAGCGGCAAACCTCCCGGCGGCGGCCTGGTGGGAGCATTGACCACCGCCGAAGCCTATGATGATGCGAACATGCACCTGGTGGGTATGGAACGCCTGCTGAATCATACAGACTTGAAACTTGTCAGCGTTTCACAGTGCGCGCAGAAAGCCGCCTTTCTTCTTGCCCAGGAGGCGCGCGCGCAGGTTGCGCACACCGTGACCGTCCCACTCAATCCGGCATTGCAATTGCTCGACGGCATCACGCTGCTCGATAGCGCCGCGCCGGTGGGAAGCGGACAAAATAGCGTTTGCAGAATCGCGCGCGTGCTGGCGCATTTTGACGCCCAGCATGGCCTTTATGATTTGCAACTGGAACTTGAGGGTCTCTAACTAGGCCTTCCCTGCGCGGCGGCGGCGCGCTGCGGCAGCATTGCGGCGGCGTTCTCGCCTGCGTTCGATGGAGACGGTTCGCTGTTGGGGGTTTCCACTTTCATCGGCCTCGTATTCTTCCGCCCTTACCGCTCTCGTTCCATTGCTTTTCACCGTCGGAGCGCCGCTCCGGCCCTGGGCGCGCAGTGCGCGTGTGTTAAGAATGCCCTGGCGGATAACCAGGCCTGCCAGCACAGCGGCTGCCAGTAAGAACAATAAGTACAGGGGGAAAACTATGCCTTTTATGCTGTTCGGGACTGCGTTGTTCTTATATTCGATGCTGAGAAGAAAGACGAAGGCCAGCAGCAAGTATTCGATACCGGTGAGCATGTTGATCTGCTTATACCATTTGATCCGAACGTTCTGTATTCTGGCATCGCGCAGGCGTTTATAGCCTGAAAAAATGTTGTAACCTGCGAGGAGGAGAAAGATTGCGCTGAAAATGGAGAGAAATTGCGGGCTATTCATAAAACAGGTAACCCTCCCAGGTTGAGCGAATTTTCGCGATATCAAGTTGTGCCAGGCAGGCATTTATTAAGGTCAATTGTACACGCAATGTCAACTGTTCGCTGCCGGATTCACCTCGATATCCAGGTAGGCGCTCAAATTGGCGCGAGAATCAATAGCCTGGATGAAGTGGGTGCCAGGTGACCAGTCTCTACCTATCACGATAGTGACATCAAACGCTCCCCGGTCATCGCATTGGGCAGTCAGGGCCTGACCGCTGGATTTTAGCGTCGCGGCATCAAGCAAAAAATGGATGGAGTCGTTTGCCCCAAAATCTGTGCCATGCACTCGCAAGCTTTGACCGATGGAGAATGTTTGGGATGGCGTTCCTACTATGCTTAATGATGGCTGTTGCGCGCCTCCCTGCGAGTTTTGAGCAGAGTTGGATGAAGCGTTGGGCAGATAGGTGTAAATGATGAACGCTCCCAGTCCGCAGATCAGGCAGATCATCAAGAAAATCGTTACCCAGAAACCAAAGTTCTTCTCGCCCTCATCCAGCTTTTGTTGTTTACTAATGGCGCGCATGCGGATGAAGCTATTTTGCTTTGTCGCCAGAGGCGCCGGGACAGAAGCCTGCCCCTTTGAAGCGTTGTCGCCGGGTCCGGCCTCGGCGTACTGCCGGTCGCGCCAGCTATTGCGCCAGTGTTCGGCGGCTTTACTGGAATGAGCAAAGCTTTCCGGGCTGAAGATTGGCAAGTCCTGACTTGTGCTTGGCTCGACCTGGCGTTGTTTGTTCTGCGCAGGTGAAGCGGGCGCGGGAGTATTTATCTGCCTGGGATACTTCACGATACCCGATTGCGCCTGGTATTGTTTGGGCAAGGCGGGTGTGATTGGGATCGCTGGCGGCGGCGACACCGGATTGGGCGGTGTTTGCGCGGTTGAGATCGGCATATTTTGACGCGGCGGCGAAGTCACAATAGGACGAATAATGCCCGGAGCGCGGAATTGCTCCGGCTTTGGCGGCGCAGCGCCAGGCGAAGATGGAGCATGGCTTGTTGGAGCGGGGGCTATTGGACGGATGAGCCAGCTTGCTGGTGAAGATGTTATAGAGGCATCGGGTTTGACACCCGATTCTTTGCTGGAAGGCACAGGAGGAGGTGTTGACGCGGGAGAAATTGAATTGACCTGGCTTTCTCTTGATGAGCGGGCATGCCTGATCTCAGGCCGTATAATGCGTTTATTATTAGCAGACGCTGCTTGTATGGGCGTCCCACAAATATTACAAAAGCGAGCGCTGTCTGCAAGTTCATTATTACATTTTGGACAACGATCCATTGCTTAATCTCACACACGCTGTAGTATGACCAACTACTTATTCCTCTTGTCTGTATAACGTGCGAATGTGTCAAACTATATCATTGGGGGGTAATTTGTGTTATTGCGCCTCATTCTGAAGATTGCCGCACCAACAATCATACAGACAAGTGGCGCAGTGATGAGATTGAGCGTGAACGTGAGAGGATTGAGCAGCTGCAAAGTGCGCAGCAGAACTGCGATACCTGTAATTTGCAGCAATCCATGTAGGCCGAACGCTATCCACAGGTCCGCAGGCAAGACGAGCGCCAGCCCTAGCAGGGCTTCTAACAACAGCAAGGTTCGCCACGAGAGTCTGGATGGCACCTGCGCTGCTCGTGTTTCCGCTCCAAAAGTGGCCATAAGCGCGCAGACCAGGCCGGCAGCATTGAGCACGAAAGGTTCGATCGCCTGCACGTCGAATATAGAGGGGTTGCCAAAAAAGAGTGGGATGCGCCATACCAGGCTAAGATTAAGCGACTGCAAATTGATTGAGAATGGTACCTGCCAGGGCAGCAGCGTACTTAACAGGCGCAGTGTCGGGAACGGTCCTGGATCGTATCGATTGAGGCCGAGCGCCACATCGAATGCTGCTGCAAAGACGTACCCGACAATGAACGGAGCTAAACCCAGCAACAAAATGGAGATGAGATAACTCAAACTTGTTCTCGCGGGTGGATATCCGACTGCCTTTTCTCTATCTGCTGACGTGAGTTCTTCCTGCTCCTCAACATCTGCCGGCGTGAGTTCTCCCCGCTCAACGCTCTCGCTTTCCATGTTGGGTTGTGCCAGAACGTCCTCAGCCTGCTCGTTTACCATTTCATCTTCGTCACTCGCGCTCGCGGCGCCGGGCTGTGCTGGTATGTTTCCGGCCCTGGCCGGCAGTGGGCGCAGAGGCGCGAATGCCAGGTGACCAAGTGTTGCTCCAATCACACTAAACAACATGGCGAGGGCCGCGACCAGTCCCCAGGTCGTAAAGAAACCAGGCCGGGATACCTGGTCAACACCCAGCGCCTGGGTGACGCCGGGGAAAGAGAGCGCGGCTATGAATTGAAATAACGCCAGCAGCAGGCCACCGAGGGCCGCCTCAAGTAATCCCACGCCCTTGAATGTGCGTAGTTTGCGTAATCCTGTTATGAGCAACCCGCAGCCCGTCGCGCTCAAAACGGCTGCAGGAACAAGCGACGAAGCTGGCTGTTGGTAGAGATGCGTTGCAGCAGCGAAGATGGCTGCGATAATCACGATGACACCGACTGCAAACCAGTCGAAGCGCACTGTTACGCGCGTGGCCTGCTGAACAGCGGGCGCGCCGGGATTAGTAGATGGCGTGGGAATTTGCTCGACAGGTGTAGTATCTTCCACTTCTCCGGTTGTCGATGTCACTCTATCAGAGTGATCTGGCTGCTGCATGAATAGCGTTTGCTCCTCTAAATGTCTGCTGGGATACTATCACAGTATCCCAGCAGATTACAAGGGCTCTTTAAATTGCGGCGTGTATGCATGTGTTGTAGGCAAGCAAGCGAAGTGAGGGGGCCTATGCCCCCTCTTGATTTTCATTTCTGCTTTCCATGAGCAACAGGTAAGATTATCTCCAGGTCTCTGCATCTACCAGTGTGCGATCAGTGCGCTCCTGGAACGTCGGTCGTGGATACCGGCCATAGATGTGAGCTGTTGAGATTGCACTGGTGATTTTGTTTGTGGCCAGCCTCTAAATTGCAAGCCCCATTTTTCCCTTCTTGTCGACAAATTGGGCATGATACCAGGCACTGGGAGTTTCCCTGGGGGACTACATCTTGAAAAACCTGCTTGAGCGAGGTTAAGACGACCTCATGTTGTTTCGTTCGAGCTGGCATCTCAGGTACAAGGATGTCGATGTCTGTTACCATGTAACTCCTCCTTATTTTTCATTTCACTGGTTTGGGAGCGCTTCTCTTTGGGAGATTGTTACAAGTATACATACATCTTCATCTAATAACAAGAGATGCCCATTCTCCCGCATTTTGCAACGCTGATAGATTTCTGCTAAAATAGCAGAGCAGACGTGATAAATGCAAAGATGTATACAATCAGAAGGAGAGCATCTATCTCTTTCCCTCAGCAAAAACTCGAGAGTCCTCACGTAACGAACTGATTACGTAGCAAGGAGGAGATGCGCGCATGCTCGAACGTGTGGGACAGCAACTGGGCAACTACAGACTGCTAAGTCTGTTGGGACAGGGCGGCTATGCCTCGATCTACCTGGGGGAGCACGTGTACCTGGGGAGCTACGCCGCCATCAAAGTCCTGCACACGCTGCTCACCGACGAGGAGCAAGATGCCTTTGTGAAAGAGGCGCAGACGCTGGTTCGTCTCACGCATCCCCACATTGTGCGCGTTCTCGATTTCGCGGTGCAGGACGGCACGCCATTTCTGGTGATGGAATATGCCACGGGCGGTACGCTGCGCCAGCGCCATCCTAGAGGTACACGCCTGTCGCCTGGCGCCATCGTCCCCTACGTCGGGCAGGCTGCCTCAGCCTTGCATTACGCTCATAGCCAACATGTGATCCACCGCGATGTCAAGCCGGAGAATATGCTGCTCGGTGCGCGTTCCGAGGTGCTGCTCAGTGACTTTGGTCTTGCTGTTCTCATGCCTCACGTACACTCGCACCAGTACAGTACGCACAACATGGTACAACAGGTGGCGGGAACCTCGTCCTACCTGGCCCCCGAACAGTTGCGAGGGCGACCGCAACCGGCCAGCGATCAGTACGCTTTGGGTGTGATGGTCTACGAGTGGCTCTGCGGCACACCGCCATTCCGCGGCTCTTCACTCGAAGTAGCTATGCAGCATATTTCAACGCCGCCGCCCCCCCTGCATGAGCAGGTACCCGATCTGTTGCCTGGCATCGAGGAGGCGGTGCTACGCGCGCTCGCCAAAGAGCCTGAGCAGCGCTTTGCCACGGTGCAGGACTTTGCCGATGCATTTGAGGATGCATATCAACCTCAGCCGGTGTCTCTCTCCACCTCTACGTCCTCTGTTGAGAGACCTGCGCCAGCCACCACGAACCAGGGAACCCAGAGCGTGGTCTCGCCCGATCCGCTGTGGAAGGTGCCGACCATCTTCACCTCACTCATTGGGCGTGAGCAGGATGTCGCTACCATCTGTACTCTGCTTGCGCGTCCAGAGATACGCTTACTTACCTTACTGGGTACCGGCGGCATCGGCAAGACTCGCTTGAGCCTCCAGGTGGCGACGGAAATGCGCGACCACTTCGTCGATGGTGTCTGCTTTGTCCAACTGGCCTCTATCCGTGATCCTGAGCTGGTGATGCTAACCATTGCGCAAGAGCTTGGAATCCCGGTTGGAACGCAACCCATCATTGAACAGGTGAAGTTTGCCTTGCCAGATAAGCACCTGCTGCTCGTGCTCGATAACTTCGAGCAGGTGGTGGCAGCGGCTCCCCAGGTTGAAGAACTGCTTGCTGCCTGTCCTTCCCTGAAAATAGTGGCGACCAGTCGAGAGGTGCTGCATCTGCAGGTAGAACGTATCTTCCCGGTAGCCCCCCTGGGGCTACCCAATCTTCAGCGCTTCTCAGAAGGTGTAGAAGGCGAGGTACTCTCGCAGTATCCAGCAGTTGCCCTCTTTGTGCAACGTGCGCAAGCCATTCTGCCCACCTTCCGGGTCACTCAAGCCAATGCGCGCCCTATAGCGGAGATCTGTGTGCATCTGGATGGACTCCCGCTGGCGATTGAACTGGCGGCGGCACGCATCAAATTGCTGTCACCACAGGCGCTGCTCGCGCGGCTCTCCCAACCACTACAACTGCTCACGGGCGGTGTACGCACCCTGCCTGAGCGCCAGCAGACCCTGCGCGAGACCCTCAAATGGAGTTACGACCTGCTGGATGCACAGGAACAGCGGCTCTTCCGGCGGCTCTCGGTCATTGTCGATAGCTGGACACTGGAGGCGGCGGAAGCTGTAGGAAACATGGGTGATGAGATAAATGGCGGGACCTTGTCCACATTAGATGGAGTAGCGTCTCTGCTGGATAAGAGCTTGCTGCATATTGCGCAGGAGGAAGAGGAACACCGCTTCAGGATGCTGATTACTGTGCGCGAGTTTGGGCTGGAATGCTTGACCAGCGCCGGAGAACTGAAGGCGACGCGCAGTGTGCATGCCAGGTACTACCTGAGTCTCGCTGAGGAAGCCGAGCCGCACCTGCGGGAGGCCGAGTCGGACAAGTGGTTCGCCCGGCTGGAACAGGAGCATAATAATCTGAGCGCAGCCCTCTCCTGGCTGCTTGAGCAGGCTAGAATGAGAGCTGGTGGCCAGGAGGATGGGGAATCTGCCGGGCAAGCGATGCGTTTATGCAGCGCCTTGTACTGGTTCTGGTACATCCGCGGGTACTATCGGGAAGGGCGTAGTTTTCTGGAGCAGGCCCTGGCGGTGCGTGAGGGCGTCGCAGCATCCGTGCAGATCAAGGTGCTCTACGCGGCGGCAGAACTGGCGACGACGCAGGACGACTTCGAGCGCGCGGAGGCGCTGTGTCGCGAAAGCCTGGTCCTCTCGCAACAACTGGGAGAGACCGCATATAAGGCAAATGCCCTCTTCCAATTAGGGTTTATCGCCTGGGCGAGTTGCCACTATGCTCTGGCTCGTACGCAGTTGGAGGAGGCGGTGGCTCTGTTCCAGGCGCTTGGTGATACCTGGAATAGAGCCCGCTCCCTTGTGATCTTAGCCCGTGCCTACGCCGCGCAAGGCGAGTACACACGGGCACGCGAACTCGCCGAGCAGAACCTGGTGCTCTCCCGCGCGCTGGGCAACAAGGGACGCATGGCTCTGGCGTTGTGCGAGCTGGCGCATATGCGTTTTCTGGCGCAGGACGATTTCGCCCAGGCTCAGGCGCTGGCCGAACAGAGCCTGGCGCTCTTTCAAGAACTGGGCGACACACAGTATATCGCCGTCCTGCTCAGCTACCTGGGAGAGATGCGGCTGATGCAGGGCGAGCAAGCCAAAGCCGGCGAACTGTTGGAGGAGAGCGTGGCGACCTTCAAGGAACTGGGAGATCGCTGGAGTAGAGCTGAGGTATTGCTCTCCTTCGCGCGCGTCGCCGCCTCGCAGGGCGATCTGGCGCTGGCGCGTGCGCGCTATCAGGAGAGCCTGGCAATCGCGTGCGAGATCGATGCGAAGAATATCATTGCTTCAGCTCTGGAGGGAGTAGCAGCAATGGCAGCAGCGCAGGGCGAGCCACGATGGGCGGTACGCCTCTGGGGGACAGCACAGGCGCTGCGTAGAGCCATTGACGCGCCCTTGCCGCCGGTCTACCGCGCCGACTATGAGCGGGCATTGGCCGGCGCGCGTGCCCACCTCGGCGAAAAAGCCTTTACCAGCGCGCTGGCTGAGGGAGAACGCCTGACGCCGGAGCAGGCTCTCGCTGAAGCCGCACAGGAGCTAGCAACACCACCTCCATTCGATAAGGTCGAGCGTCTCACCGTTCTGCCACGAGGGCATGTCTCCATCTACCCGGCAGGCTTGACTGCCCGCGAGGTGGAAGTGCTGCGCCTGGTAGCGCAAGGGTACACCGATGCCCAGGTCGCAGAACAGCTCGTCATTAGCCTGCGCACCGTCACCACGCACCTCACCTCTATCTACAATAAGCTGGGCGTCAACTCGCGGGCGGCTGCCACGCGCTTCGCGGTCGAGCGCCACCTGGTGTAAATGCTCATCTCGTCTCTCTCTTGAGCAAGCTATTTTTTCTGCTTTCCTTCCCCTTTTCTGTCCATGCATACGTAGTACCTGGCTGCAAATGGACATTGTGAAATACGTAGTGGAATACGTAGTTTATACGATATGCGGTAGGGCTGCTTCAGGTAGACTGTGAACAACGAAAAGTTTTTGCAGATACACTTTTATTGATTAAAGAAATTAAGGAGGCATCCCATGTATTATCGAATCGCCATTCAGAACAATTCATCGTCTTTCTGGCAGTGGAAATCAACGATACTCAGTTCGCTGGATGCGTTGTTCCGGCTGCTTCGAGTCTATAGTGCCTTGCCGCAGGATTGCTTGCGTGTCTTCTCCTCTCGTTCGCGCGAGGAGATGGATGACCTGCTGGCGCGAGAGAACATTGGCCTGGCATCTGCATCTGTTACAGCAGAACGATTCTTACAAGAGCGGGGCATCCGTTTGCCGGCGACGACACGGGCGGCATCAGAACACTGGATACAAGAGAACCAGGGCGCTAGACCCGTCGCTGCGAGTACCACCCTATTGTTGAACGAGGGCAACGCGGCAGAACCAGCATACGCTCAGGAAGAATGGGGTTTGAGCGCGCTGGAGATAAGACGGTTCGAGCTAGAAGAAGGAGCAGGAGGTGATCATGATGTACCCTATACCTTCACACCCCCTGTCTCGCTAGCGCAAGTCCTCGCCTGGACAAAGCTGCTTGCAAAGGTTCAGCATGGGGAGTTAGAGTCATAACACGGAGACTATATATGGACATCTCTAACGTATTATCCGAAACAAACATGAATACTCATATTCACAGCATAAACGATATGCGTCTGGCTGCCCACTGGCGCATTATTACCAGCATAGTATGGCTTGTATTGGCAGTTCTTACACTGTTGCTCTTTGTTGCAACCTTTCCTTTTCACTCAGAACACCTGCACACGATATGCGCAGACATCATGTGCGGAGGGTCAGCATCTCCCGCCGAAGTTGCTCGCGAGCTGAGCCAGGTCGGACTGACAATCGATTTCTTCGCGAAATACACGCTGACCCTCCAGGTGATTTTTGTGGTAGGGTACTTCCTGGTTGCTGCCATCGTGTTCTGGTGCAAACCAGGTGATCGCATGGCCTTGCTGGTCTCACTCTTCCTGATGACTTTTGTGATAGCGTTTACCGACGCTCCAAGAGTATTGAGACAAGCCTACCCCACCTGGGGCTTGCCGATTGCCAGTGTTGGGTTCATCGGGGAGATGACGCTGCCTCTGTTTTTCTATCTTTTTCCGAATGGACGATTTGTGCCTCGTTGGACGCGCTGGCTGCTCATCGGATGGCTGGCATGGGGCATCATTAACTACTACTTTCCTGACACGCCTATCAAATCAAATTCCTGGTACCTCTTATTGGAGGGGCTGGCATTTATCGCCGGGCTTGGCAGTATCGTGATGATCCAGGTCTATCGCTATCGCCATATATCCAGTCCAACGCAGCGTCAACAGACCAAGTGGGTTTTATTCGGCATGGTTGGGGGGCTGGGCGGGTTCTTCGGCGCAGGCGTTCTGGGGTTCATTTTGCCGCATATGCTCTTCAGCCTGTACGCCAGGCCCGAATTGCATTTCCTGATCATGAGCGGCATTCTTGCCAATTCGATCAACTACCTGGCAATGCTCCTCGTTCCATTATCAATTGGCATCGCCGTTTTGCGTTATCGCTTATGGGACATCGATATACTTATTAATCGTACCCTGGTCTATGGTTCGCTAACGCTTCTGCTTGCTTTTGTCTATTTCGCGTGTGTAATTGGACTGCAATTCTTGCTGCAAAAGTTCATTGGAGAAGTATCGCAGGCTCCACTGGTTGTAGTCTCCACGCTGGTGAGCGCCGCTCTTTTCCAGCCCCTGAGGAAGCGTATTCAGCAGATAATTGACTGCCGCTTCTATCGTAAGAAATACGACGCGGCTCGCGCCCTGGCAACTTTTGGTGCTATGCTTCATAGTGAAGTGGATTTGGACGAGTTGAGTGATCAGTTAGTAGCGGTAGTACAGGAAACATTACAGCCAAAGTTTATCTCGCTCTGGTTACACCCACCTGAAAACTCCAGAGAACGGATAACGCACCAACTCCCATATATTGCAGGGGAAGAGAAATTAACAGTTTGATAGGAACCAGACAGCGCAACAGTTATAAAAATAGTAGAACGGAGAGTGCAACAGCGCCTGCTGACTGAAATATACAGTGTTCACCTGATGAGATATCGATACTTATTCTCTTGACGACCGCCAAAAATCTGTTAAAATCTCTATAAGCCACGTGAAATTATAGAGGTTTATGAGGTTTTGAGTGCATATTTTCATGCTAGGTGTCGATCACACCACCGCGCCCATCGCTTTTCGCGAGCGACTCGCATTTACACAGCGCCAGACGCCTCAGTTTCTCCGTTCAATATGCCAGGTAGCTCAAGAGTGCGTCTTGCTCTCCACCTGTAATCGGGTCGAGCTATACGTCGTCGCTCCCAGTCCAGGTGGGATGGAGGAGCATCTTTTGCATGCACTGGCAGAAGCGCGCGCCATCCCACTTGAAGAGCTTGAACAGCATTGTTACACGCTTGCTGATGAGCAGGCTGTGTCGCATCTACTAGGTGTAGCCAGTGGACTCTATTCACAGGTGCCAGGAGAACCACAAATCCAGGGACAGGTTGCCGATGCCCTGGAAATTGCGCAGGGTGCCGGGTGCGCCGGACCCATAACCTCGGCCTTATTTCGCGCTGCCCTGGTTGCCGGTAAACGCGCGCGCAGTGAGACCGGCATCAGCCGCAATGCAGCATCTGTCAGTCATGTGGCCGTGCAACTGGCGCGCCAACTCTTCCCCAGCCTGAACGAGGCGTGTGTGCTGCTGCTTGGTTCTGGAAAAATGAGCGAACTGGCGGCTAAGAATCTATGTGAAAATGGCGCGCGGCGGCTGATTATTATCAATCGCACGCAGATGCACGCCGTAGACCTGGCGCAGCGATCAGGAGCGGCGCATCGCACTTTTTCCGCGCTCAGCGATTCTTTGCTTGAAGCTGATGTAGTCATTAGCTCAACGACGGCTCCCAACGCGCTCATAACCGTCGAGATGCTTGAGGCCGTGATGCGGCAGCGCGCCGGACGTTCGCTGCTGCTGATCGATATTGCCTTGCCCAGGGACGTTGAGGCCGGAGTTGCAAACATTCCCGGTGTGCAT
>DATGGW010000040.1:0-3051 GCA_035308345.1 Ktedonobacteraceae bacterium
CGTATCTTTCCAGCATGTTTTATCATAGCACAGGCGTAAGATTATCCTGTCTAAATGAACGCGGCGTAGCCCATTTTGGCCCCCGGAAGTCCTTTGCAAATAATCCCCATCTTGCTATACACTATTGGCGTAGAAACAAACATCTCAAAGACCTTTAGAACACAAGTGAGAAGGGAGATCATAGAAGCTATGGAATACCGCACTTTAGGCCGCACGGGCTGGAACATTTCAGAGATTGGCTTTGGAGCCTGGGGTATCGGCGGTGACTCCTGGGGAAATACCGATGACACTACCTCGCTGGCGGCTCTGCACCGCGCTATAGATCTGGGCGTTAACTTTATTGATACGGCTGATGTCTACGGTGATGGCCACTCAGAGCAATTGATTGCGCAGGTGCGCAAGTCCCACAGCGAGCAGCTTATCGTGGCGACTAAAGCTGGTCGTAGGCTCAACACCCAGGTTGCCAGCGGCTACAATCGCCAGAACCTGACCGGCTTTGTCGAACGCAGCCTGCGCAACCTGGAGACGGACGCGCTGGACCTCCTCCAACTACACTGCCCGCCATCTGAAGTCTACGACATGCCGGAAGTCTTCGGCATTCTCGACGACCTCACGCAGCAGGGCAAGATTCGCTTCTATGGCGTGAGCGTGGAGCGCGTGGACGATGCGCTCAAGGCTATCACCTACCCCAATGTGCAGAGCGTGCAGATCATCTTCAACATGTTCCGCCTCAAGCCCGCGGAGCAGTTCTTCGCGGCCGCGCGCAAGCGGCGCGTCGGCATCCTGGCGCGCGTGCCGCTGGCGAGTGGCATGCTGACGGGCAAGTTTGGCCCTCAGACGCAGTTTGCGCAAAACGATCATCGCAACTACAACCGTCACGGTGAATCCTTTGACGAGGGGGAAACTTTCTCAGGTGTGGACTATAATACGGGACTGCAAGCCGTCGAGCGCCTGCGCGAACTGGTCCCTCAGGGCGCTAGCATGGCACAGTTCGCGCTGCGCTGGATACTGATGTTTCCCGAAGTGACAGCCGCCATCCCCGGCGCCAAAACCCCACAGCAGGCCGAGGATAACGTACAGGCTGCCGCGCTGCCTCCACTCAATGATGAGACCATGCGCCAGGCGCGAGAGGTCTACGATACCTATATTCGAGCCCAGGTTCATCATCGCTGGTAAACTGATGAACCTGGAGACGAGGTTGCCCTGTACCTTTGAACAGTTTTCGCTATGCCCTCAAGCATGCTATGATATATAGCATATTGGTTCACAATCTGAAGTGAGGATGCTCTTCATGAAAAAACCGGCGTATAAGTGGATCGCGCTCTCAGTAACTACCGTTGGCTCCTTCATGGCTGCCCTTGACTCCACTGTAGTCATCCTGGCGCTCCCGAACATGTTGCAAGACCTGCACTCCGACCTTGTGCGCATGACCTGGATTATCCTGGGATATCTCATCGTCAGCACCGTCTTGCAGCTTAGCTTTGGCCGCATGGCCGACATGTTTGGCCGCGTGCGCATGTATAATCTGGGGTTTGTGGTCTTTACCCTCGGCTCGGTGCTATGCGGTCTGTCCCCTACCGATACTTTTCTGATCGGCGCTCGCATCATCCAGGGTGTGGGCGGCGCAATGCTCACTGCCAATTCTATGGCTATCATTACCGAAGCCTTCCCGGCCGAGCAGCGCGGACAGGCCATGGGCATCAACGCCATCACCTGGGGCCTGGGCAGCGTGCTTGGCCCCGTACTTGGCGGAGTAATCCTGGCATTCACCAGTTGGCGCTGGATTTTCCTGATTAACCTGCCAGTTGGCATCATTGGGACGCTGGCAGCTTTCTTGCTCCTGCATGATATCGCGCCCAATCCGCGCGGCGAGCGTTTCGATATTCCCGGCGCGCTGCTGTTTTGCGTCGGGCTGGTGACGCTGTTGCTCGGAGTGATGGGCAGCATCGGAACAGGATGGCTTACACAGTCTGTGCTGACCTACCTGGCTATCGCTCTCATCTCGTTCATTTCATTTTTCATCTGGGAACGACGCGCGGCCTATCCAATGCTCGACCTGCATCTTTTTAGCAATCGCCGCTATACGTTCTCCGTGCTGGCGGCCACCTTCCAGTCGCTAGCGCTCTTCGCGGTAAACTTTTTGATCGTTTTCTACCTGCAGGGAGTACTCGGCGATACTCCACTGGCCGCCGCTTTTTTCATCCTGCCCCTGCCGATACTCACCTCGATTATCGGCCCATTAGGCGGTCACTGGGCAGACCGCGACCGGCGCAAAGGCACAACCCCGGCAACGGTAGGACTGATCGTACAAGCTGCCGCCCTGATCGTACTGGCATTCCTCTCACCCACCACGCCCTATATCCTGCTGGCCGTGGCCCTCAGCCTGATGGGGCTCGGCGGCGCTTTCTTCTGGTCGCCCAATACCAGCAGCACCATGGGCGCTGCGCCGCGCAACCGCTTAGGCGTTGCATCAGCGACATTGAACACCATGCGTAACTTTGGCATGGTATGCAGTTTCGCGGTCGCTTTAAGCGTCGCGGCCGCCTCGATGCCACCCAGGCTGGTGAATGCCGTCTTCCTCGGCACCGTCGGCCACCTGCCACCAATTTTCGCGAACGCCTTTACAAGCGGCATGAGCCATGCTTTTATCGCCTCCGCCGTCATCTGCCTGGTCGCCATCATTTTCTCGGTTGTGCGTGAGAGCAGACCTGCACAAACACAAACTGCTATAAAGGTAGCTCCAACTGAGCAGGCAGTATCAGTTGTGTCAGAGCCGACCGCGAAGCAATCGTAGCGCCCACTCAGGGTTTGTGAATTCTTGCCGGAGGCGGGTGTCAGGCTTCCAGGGCGACCGCAAACCTACTGGATTATAGTCGCTCGCCGGATATCCGTACCGGTGAAGATATCGAACTCGTCGCGGCTGCGCGTCGAAAATTCCGAGACAATCGCGCCCTCATCACCGGCCTGGAACCAGTGCAGCGTATCGGGCGGAATGGTGTGCTGCTGGCCGGGGCGCAGCACAATTTCATGCCACACGGTGTAGGCGTGCGC
>DATGGW010000041.1:0-4406 GCA_035308345.1 Ktedonobacteraceae bacterium
GGCGGTGGCCGCCGCTGATGCTGCAGATTCGGCTATTGCTCGCATTCGCCAACGGGGTCTGCATTATGCTGAGATCAATGGCACTGCCACCAGCGCTAGCAGAATACCGATGGTCTGTATGCGCGTCACGCGCTCTCGCAAAATGAGCGCTGCTAGCAGCACGGTCGCTGCCGGATAGAGGGAAGAGAGCACGGCCGCGACATCGAGCCGACCTGCGTGCGCGGCAAGGACGAAAAATGCATTGCCGATGGCGTCCAGTACTCCCGCTGGCAAAATGAGAGGGACAACCGTCCACCTGGGCAGTATCGGCTGCTGCTGGATACGCACCACGATCAGCAACAAAAGCACGGAGGTGAAGCGCGCAACCGCCAGGGGCCAGAAGGTGGAAGCGTGGTTCACACGGCTGATGAGGATGAAGAAGCAGCCAAAGCCACAACCGGCCAGCAATGCCAGCCCGATGCCCTCTGGACGGCCTTTTGCTTGTTCTGGGCGTGATATCAGTCCTATCGCGAACAGGGCCAGGACGAAGCCGCCCAATTGGATTTGACTGGGCAGTCCTGCTGTGAATGCATTGAAAAGCACCGGCAGGGCGGCAGTCAGCACGGCAGAAATGGGGGCGGCAATCCCCATCCGCCCGATTGCCAGCGCCGAGTAGAACGAGATCAATCCCGTGGCCCCCGCTAATCCGGCCAATCCTCCCCAGACTATGTCGATCGTGGAGGGCAAGGGTTCTTTCCAGATCAGTGCAAGTGCGGTCAGCAGCACAAATCCCACCGCGTAGGCAGCTATTACGACGCTTGAGGCGTTGGCGCGGCGGGAGGCGAGTCCACCACTGAAATCGCCGCTCCCCCAGCACAGGGAGGCTGCAAGACCAAAGATGACAGTAGCGAGTGCGCTGCTCATGATTGTGCTCAATCGTGAATGAGGGTCTGAGGATGGTCTGTACCTGCAACCTCGTAGTATAACCTTGTTCCGTTGACTTCCGTGAAGCCAGTCTGTTGGCGCCAGGTTTCCGTCATAAAGTTCTCCTTATGTTGATTCTCTAGTTTATTACCGTCACCCAGCAAGTGTACCATGAAAAGCGGGGCCATGAATGGAAATGCTGGAGTCCGATCCTTCGCAAGAATTGATTTTTCCTTGCATTTATGTTATTGTTGCATTGACATAACTGTTGTAACTTTGCAAGTACCAGGGAGGGATAGTTATCAGTAGCGATTACGACCACGCAATACTTGCCAAAAACCTCACTGAGTTTCGGCGAACACTCTGGCGCGAGATGGTAGTCAGCGCTATCCGAGGCTCTAGCGACTTTGATGTGTCGGCGATCCAGTTTGTCACGCTGCACTTACTCGTGAGCGAAGGAGAGCTGGCAATCAAACGTGTGGCCGAAATCCTCGGGCGCTCTGTATCAGCGACCAGTCGTATGCTCGATCAACTGGTCGAGCGCGGATGGGTCTGCCGCCGTGAGGATGAACACGACCGAAGAGTGAAACGAGTATCTTCAAGCGAGAGGGGGCGATCTTTCGTAGACGCCCTCGAACAGAAGCGGGTGGAGACGCAGCTAGTGGTCATGGCATATCTCTCGCCTGAAGAGAGAGCAGTCGTTGCGCAAGCCATGCAGCTCCTCGCCGACGCCGCAAGGAGGCACGCACTTGAACATCCAGAACCAACCATATCAGACATTCCAGGCGAGTGATAGTCCGCTCACCCTACCTTTGAGCGCCATTGATGCCGGTCTGTTACCTCTTGTCGGAGGCAAAGCGGCCAATTTAGGCGAACTCATACAGGGAGAGCTACCTGTGCCGGGAGGTTTCTGCATAACCACGACGGCTTATGAACTTGCAAGCCGGCGAGCAGGACTTGAACCAATACTGCATGAACTTGCTACGATAATGGCTGACGATACCGCTCGTCTTGAGCAGTATGCCGCCGCAGCTCGTGCCGCCCTGCTAGCAGTCACGATTCCTATAACCGTCGTAGAAGCCATTCGTGAAGCATATCATGAACCACTTCCTGTGGCTGTGCGCTCCTCCGCTACAGCCGAAGATCTTCCTTTCGCGAGCTTCGCCGGTCAGCAGGAGACCTACCTCAACGTCATAGGCATCGATGCCTTACTTGATGCTGTGCGGCGCTGCTGGGCTTCTTTGTGGACTGATCGAGCGGTCAGTTATCGTACGAATAATAATATTGATGCTCGTACTGTGTCCCTCGCAGTGGTGGTACAGCAGATGGTTAACGCCACAGTCGCGGGTGTGCTTTTTACGGCCAATCCCCTCACAGGTCGTCGTCGCCAGACCATCATCGACGCGAATCCTGGCCTGGGAGAAGCGGTAGTTTTCGGCGCAGTCAATCCCGATCACTTTGTGGTCAATTCAGCGAGCGGTGAGATCATCGAGCGTCGCCTGGGCGAGAAACAGCTGCTTATTCGAGCGCTTTCCAGTGGTGGGATAGAGCGTATCGAGTCAGAAGAGCAAAGTAAAATATCCAGTCTTACCGAAAAACAGATCGTTGCTCTGGCAAAGTTGGGGATGCAGGTTGAAGCTCACTTTGGGGCACCACAGGATACCGAATGGGCGATTGATAACACTGGCGAGCTTTGGCTGACACAGGCACGTCCGATTACGACTCTCTTTCCGCTGCCTGTCGGTGCGCCATCAAGCGATGAGGACTTGCGGGTGTACTTTTCATTCGACATCACCCAGGGCACCACAGGGCCTTTGACGCCGATGGGCATCTCTACTTTGCGCGCGCTCGGTTCCTCGCTTATTGCGGTATTCACCGGCACACCCCTGCGTGATCCCTTGCATGGTCCTCGCTCCATCACAGAGGCCGCTTGTCGCATCTACGTCGATGTCACACCCGCGTTGCGCAACAGACCTGGTCGCTGGTTCCTCTTTCAGGCGGCGGCCCAGGCAGAGCCGCGTACTGTAGTGATCTTTCGACAACTTATCACTGACCCCCGCCTGTCGCTGCTCCCTACGCCGCGCTGGAGGTTCCTGCGCGCATTACTGAGGATAGTCATCCGCACACGCCTGCCCCTGGGCCTGCTCTCAGCGCTGCTCCGTCCACCGGCAGAATGGAGGCGCATGCGGCGATTGAGCAACCAGGTGAGCCAGTTGGGGAGTCTACCGGCCAGTGCCAGCGCGAGCGAGCGCCTGGCAGCGGTCGAGCGTCTCCTCCTGGAAGAGCTGCCGCGTATGCTCTCCATCATCGGCCCTGCCGTCCCGACCAGCCTTCTCACCTTCAACGCGGCTGGTCGTGTGCTTGGGAAGCTGGCTACGACGAGCGAGCTTCAGACGGTGCTGCGAGGCGTGCCGCACAACCCAACGACAGAAATGAATCTCGCGCTCTGGGTGCTCGCCCAGCAGGTGCAGGCTGACCTGGCTCTGGTGCGACTGGTGCGCGAAACGCCGGCCGCGCGGCTTGCGGAGGATTACCAGGAAGTTCGCCTGCCGACCCCGCTCCAGCATAATCTGGAGCACTTCCTGGCGACCTATGGTCATCGTGGCGTGGACGAAATAGACCTGGGTCTGGCGCGCTGGTGGGAGAATCCAACCTACGTGCTTGGCATCCTCGCTAGCTATCTCCAGCTTCGTGATGCGGCTCAGGCACCGGATGCCCAATACCGGCGTGCTGTTCAGGAAGCGGAGGCGATGGTGGCTGAGCTGGTGCGACGCGCCGCTCGCAAAAACTGGTTGCGCGGGCTGCTCGCACGCTTCTTTCTGGGACGTGCCCGGGCTCTGGGCGCCCTACGCGAAATGGGCAGGTACATCATCACGATCCTGCTCGATCGGGTTCGAGCGCTCCTCCGCTCCCTTGGCACAGCACTGGTTCAGGATGGGCGCCTGGAAACAGCCGAAGACATCTTCTTCATCACACTGCTGGAGGCGCACGAGGCGCTCGCTGGAACCGACATGCGCTCCCTGGTACGCGTGCGGCGCGCGGCCTATGAACAGGAACTCACCCGCCGCCATGTCCCGCTTGTGCTGCTCTCAGATGGCACCGAGCCATCAGCCGCAACATCGGTCGCCGAAGCAGGACAGGAGATGCTTCAGGGAACACCGGCCTCACCTGGGATCGTGACCGCGCCCGCTCGCGTGATCCTCGATCCGCACGGCGCTCACCTGGAACCAGGTGAAATCCTGGTCGCACCCACCACCGACCCTGGCTGGACACCGCTCTTCCTCAACGCCGGAGGACTGGTGATGGAGATGGGTGGTGCAATGTCGCATGGCGTGATCGTTGCCCGCGAGTATGGCATTCCGGCAGTTGTAGGCGTTAGCGGTGCGATAGAGCGGATCAGTACAGGCCAGCAGATCACCGTCGATGGCTCTCAGGGAATCGTCACGTTTGCGTAATGACTATGGCACGACAATCCGGTCAACCCTCCAATTCGATATCTGTTA
>DATGGW010000042.1:0-8741 GCA_035308345.1 Ktedonobacteraceae bacterium
ATCTCCGTAAAACCAACGCTCGTGATGAGCGCTAATGACAGGAGATAGATGCGCGAGATCGCAAAAACCGCCTCTAAAACCCCGAAGACCAGCATGCCGATCAGTACGCGGCGGATGGCTGACTTCTGGTTGCTCCGGGCCAGCCACAGCGTCGAGAGCAACGCGCCAACACCGGTCGCGGCGGAGAGAAAGCCAAAGCCCCTTGCTCCCACGTGCAGCACATCTGTTGCGAAGAGTGGGAGCACGACGTTGAAGTTCGAGCCGAAGAGCAAAACCAGGCCAACCACGAGGACCATCAACAACACCGCGGGCGTTTTCCAGGCATACTCCACGCCCGCGCGCAGGCTCTGCCAGGTGTTCTGCCGCTCGCCCGCGCTTCTGTGTTGAAGCGCCTGGGCGTGTAACTCTTGACTCTTGATCAGCGCCAGGCCCACAATCACCGGGAGAAAGCTGAGCGCGTTGAACAGAAAGAGCATGGTCACACCGCTTGCGGCAATGATGATGCCTCCAAGTCCAGGACCTACAATGCGCGCCAGGGTAGAGAGGAAGGAGTTCAGGGCAACGGCATTGGGCAGGTCCTCGCGCCCGACCATCTCGACGATAAACGCCCGGCTCGTCGGCAAATACAGGCAGTTCGTGAGCCCAAGCAGCATCGCCAGGGCATAGATATGCCAGAGCTGTATAGCGCCGGTCGCTATCAGTACCCAGAGGAGAAGAGCCTGGATCATGGCCGCCGCCTGGGTCAAGAGCAAGACGCGCCGTTTGGGCCAGCGATCGGCAAAGACTCCTCCGAAGAGCGAGAAGAGCAGCACCGGCAGAGACTGCAGCGCGCCCACCAGGCCGAGCTGCCAGGCGCTGTGGGTCAGCTCCAGCACCAGCCAGACCTGTCCTATAATTTGTATCGAGGTGCCCATCAGCGAGATCATCTGGCCAAACCAGAAAAGACGAAAATTGCGCTGACGTAACGAGGTAAATGACCGCAAAGTATATACTACCCAGTTTCGCTCAATGTTTCCAGGGCGCGTGCTAGATCGTTTTCCTTCCTCCTGAATCGATAGAATCCCATTAACTCTTACACCGGTCCTGCCGGGCGTGTGGCGGGCCTGGGCGCGGGCGCTCTTCTTACTTTGATGGGTTTCAAGGGTGACAGCACGTGTTCGGGCTTCTCCAATTCTTCTTGTGAGAGAGGCAGCGCGTGCAGGGCGATGGCGATTACTTCGTCCATGCGCTCCACTGGCAAGAAGCGCAGGTCTTTGACGACTTCTGGCGGCACATCTTCCAGGTCCTGCATGTTGCGTTTGGGCAGGATGAAGGTTTTGATGCCGGCACGGTGCGCGGCCAGCACCTTTTCCTTGACGCCGCCGATGGGCAGAACGCGCCCGCGCAGGGTGATTTCTCCCGTCATAGCTACGTCGCGGCGGGCGGCGCGCCTGGTGAGCGCGGAGATCAGAGCCGTCGCCATCGTAATACCCGCCGATGGCCCGTCTTTGGGAATGGCCCCGGCTGGCAGGTGCAGGTGGATGTCGTATTTCTCGTAAAAACGGCTTTCCAGGCCAAGCTGTTTGGCGCGCGAACGTGCGTAGGAGAGCGCGGCCTGCGCCGATTCCTTCATCACGTCGCCGAGCTGCCCTGTCAGTGTCAGGTTGCCGCGCCCCTCCATCAGCGTGGCCTCAACGGTCAGCAGGTCGCCGCCCGCGCTCGTCCATGCAACGCCGGTAGCGATGCCCGGCTCGTCCTTTACCTCGGCCAGTTCGTAAAAATGCTTTTGCGGCCCCAGGTAATCGGGAATCTTCTCCGCTGTGACGATGGTTTTGCTGCGGCGCCCCTCCGCTACTTTGCGCGCCACCTTGCGCATGATCGAGGCGATTTCGCGTTCCAGGTTGCGCACGCCCGCCTCGAAGGTGTATTCGCGAATAAGGCGGTGAATGGCGGCATCTTCAAAAACCACTTTGGATGCTTTCAGCCCGTGCTCCTGCATCTGCTTGGGAATGAGGAACTGGCGCGCGATATGCAGCTTCTCGTCCTCGGTATAGCCCGGCAGTTCAATGACTTCCAGGCGGTCGCGCAGCGCGGCAGGCACTGGATGCAGCACGTTGGCCGTCGTCAGGAAGATGACCTTCGAGAGATCGTAGGGAACTTCCAGGTAGTGATCTGAGAAGGCGTGGTTCTGCTCAGGGTCAAACACTTCTAGCAGCGCCGCCGATGGGTCGCCCCGGTAATCGCTGCCGATTTTGTCGATCTCATCCAGCACAAAGAGCGGGTTGACGGTGCCAGCCGTTTTCATGGTCTGGAGGATGCGCCCCGGCAGCGCGCCGACGTATGTGCGTCGATGGCCGCGAATCTCGGCTTCATCGTGTACGCCGCCCAGCGACAGGCGCACAAACTTACGATTCAAGGCCTCCGCGATGGAGCGACCAAGCGAGGTTTTGCCGACGCCCGGCGGGCCGACAAAGCACAGGATGGGACTGCGCATGTTCTCGGAAAGCTTGCGCACGGCGATGTACTCCAGGATGCGCTCTTTGACCTTTTCCAGGCCATAATGTCGCTCTTCCAGGATGCGTTGTGCCTCCTTGAGATCGAGTTGGTCCTCGGTTGCTTTCGTCCAGGGCAGGCTGACGAGCCAGTCCAGGTAGGTGCGTATCACGCCCGAATCGGGGGCCATCGAGGGGGTAGCGTTGAGTCGATCAAGCTCTTTCAATGCTCGATTTCTCACCTCCTCCGGCATGCCTGTCGTGAGTATCTTCTCACGCAGTTCCACGCCTTCACTTATGGAAGGGTCCGTCTCGCCCAGTTCGTGTTGAATGGCCTTGAGTTGTTCGCGCAGGAAATACTCGCGCTGGCTCTTATCAACCTCCTGCTGCACGTGGTTATGGATCTGCGTTTCTAGTTCGAGAATGTTGAGTTCTTTGGTCAGCAGGATACAGGTCTTTTGTAAGCGCTCCTCGATGTTGAAGGCTTCCAATATTTCCTGGCGCGTTGCAATGGGCGTATCAAGCGCGGAGACGATGAAATCTGCCAGCCAGCCCGGCTGATCGATGTTCATCGCGGTGATGTAGGCTTCATCGGGCAAGGTGCTGCTCAGTTTGATACACTTCTCGAAAAGCGCCAGTACCGCCCGCACCAGCGCTTCTACTGTAAGTGTGCGCTCGGTCTCTTCGTGTATGATTTCGGTGCGCACGCGCATAAAAGGCGTAGACTGCGTATATTCTAGACGGCGCATGCGCCGCTGCCCGTGTATGAGCACGCTGGTTGTGCCGTCTGGCAATTTGAGCACGCGATCAACCACCCCTTCGACGCCGATGGTATGGACATCCTCAGGGCCGGGGTCTTCCAAGTCTTCATCCTTCTGTGTGACCACGAACAGGGTGCGGTTCTTGCCCATGGCGGCCTCGATGGCCTTTATCGATTGTTCGCGCGTGACCATCAGTGGGGTAACGACGTTTGGTAGCAGCACCGTATTGCGGATAGGCAATAAAGGTAATTCTTGCTGCCCTGCCAGTTCTTTTTCAGCGGATACACGCTTCTTCGCTGTCCCGCGAGTGGTCTTCTTTGTGACCATACACTTCCTCTCAACCGATTCTATGCTATTTTATAGATGTCTAGCATTATAACGTATTCCAAACGCAAATTGTTAAATTTTCCCGGCGATGCATAGAAAATACTCAGGAAGTGAAGGTATTTGCATGTCCCTACTCCAACCGCTGCTCTTTATCCTCCCGCTTGGACTTGACACACTGGGAGTTTCCCTCAGCCTCGGCATCAAAAGCTCCTCAATCTCTGCTTCCGCTGAGAAAGAAAAGAGACCGCTCCTCCCTTATTGGCTGCGTTCAGCCATACTTTTCTCACTCGCAGAGATGTTGATGCCCGTCTTTGGCCTGGTTATTGGCTACGCGGTGTCTCTGATAGTGAGCGATGTCATGCACTACATAGGAGCAGTACTCCTGATTGGCGTAGGAGCATGGGAACTGCTGGAGGAGGGACGGGAATATCTCGGCAAGAGGAAACAACAGCATAAAACAATATCTCAGAGCAGGTCGACAATATCGTCGTCGCCAGAGCAATTTAACTGGGGGCGGCAACTCTTCCTCGCGCTGAGCATTAGCCTGGACGAGTTGGCTATTGGTTTTTCGTTGGGATCCATTACCGCTGGGAAAGCTATCAGCCCCATCACCTTCTGCCTGTTGATTGGTCTGCAAGGATTTCTCCTGACCTTGATTGGGCTGTCGCTTGGTCGGACGCTGCGTATCCGGCTGAAACCGCTCAAAGAGTGGAGCGAACTCCTCAGCGCCTTTCTATTGATTGGCCTGGGAGTATGGCTTCTTGTCACATAGCAGCGTTATTCATGCCTTTGCCTTCATTCTCTCTGTTATGCGGACGCCAGGAAGAGGATCATTTTTCGTTTCCCAGGTATGCGCGCAGCTGCGTACACAGCGCTTCTATTTCTGGCAAGCCGCCATGTGGCGCATTGAGCCATTCATCTGTATGAGTACCCCAATATTCACGCGGCGCGCCGGGATAGCGCGGTACCAGGTGAATATGCAGGTGTGATACATCATGGCCTAGAACAAACTCGTAGATATGCTCTGCGGCCGTGCAGGCTCTGAGCGCGCGGCTCAGGCGCGTAACCAGCAAACCGATTGCCTGCGCCTCATCGTTTGTCAGGTCGGCCAGTCCTGGAACGTGCCGCTTGGATTCAACCATTAGATAACCGAGGTATATGGGCTGTTCTACTTGTGGCGGCATGTTCCCAATATGCCCCGCGTAGACCAGGGCATCTTCATAGAGAACTCCACCTGGCACGACGATTTCACCGCGATGTTTACGGCAGATAAAACAATCACCTGGCTGCTGATTCGTGGTCATAGCACTATCCTTTCATTCGATAACGAATCGCATGATAGGTCGCTTCTCAGAACGGCGCATAACTTCTACAAAACCCGCCTCCTGGAAAGCCGAGGTAATGCCAGTATAGCTGGAGATGGGAGGTAGATAGTTGCTCATTGGATCAATGGGATAGCCCTCGACGATTTTCGCGCCGTGTTCTCTGGCATACTCTATGGCGGCTTTCAATAACTCGACCACACCGGCTGGTCATCAATCCGCTTCAGGGTGCGTGAACGTTCCAATGACGTGAATGCTTCTCTTGGCGCGACCGAACACCAGCCGATGGGTTGCTCGCCAGCATAGGCCAGCAGCCCTGGTACTTCACCGGCATCTACTATACGCTTGAGAGCTTGCCGGTTGCCCTCGTTTGCCTGCCACGCAAATTCGGCGCGCGTCACTCGCCACCATATGCACCAGCAGCCGCCATATGCTCCGTTCTTACCGAACAGCTTTTCGAGGTCTTGCCAGCGTTCAGAGGTGACGGGATGAACCTGTAAATCCGCTATTATTGCTGGCTTTGAAGACATCAATCTCCTCTTTCCAGTGCCGTTTAACAAAATAGATCTTCCATTCAGCTTTGGAGAATTGCTTCGGTCGTCCTGAAATGCAGTTTTGCGATTTCTGCCAGTTTATCTTTCCCCTCGCGCGCAACGATTCTTCGCCCTACCGTAATGATAGCTGGATCAGAGGCTCCCTTTGGCAGCGCTTCCCCAACGCTTTTTGACAACTGCTCCACGAATTGCACGAACCTGGCGCGGGCGAGAATCGACGCGGCTGCCACGGCGATGTCCTCTTCTGCACGTGTGCGCTGCTCGATAGTGATCCGGCGGCCTTTTTCGAGCAAGGCGTTGAGGATATAGGATAGGTCTCCAAACTGGTCGATAATAGCGAGTTTGACCGGAACCTTATCCAGCAATTGTTCCAGCGTCCAGGCATGACCCCAGGCCAACAGGCGGTTCAAGTTCCCAGTTTTGGCGTATAGCGCATTATATCGCTTCGGGTCAACCGGCACGACGATATGAGGACACAATTTCTTTATCTCTTCTGCCATCATCAACATGCGATTATCTGTAAGTAGTTTGCTATCGCGCACTCCCATTTCTTGTAAACGCTGCTCGCTCTGCAAATCTACGTAGACTGCCGCAATCACCAGCGGCCCAAAATAATCTCCCTTGCCCGATTCGTCACAACCAATTCTTGGTGTGCCTGCGAAGCTGGCGATAGGTGGGATGGTGGGAGTCTCAAGAAAGGATGATTGTGCTGGAGTTGGCGCTGCTGGCTGCGATGAAGGCGCTTTTCGAGTGTTCCACCATGCCTTAAGTTCGGCTTGCAAGGGACTGCTTTTGCGCTGTATGAGTGCTTTGCCAGTATGAAAAAGATCAAAAGGAATATTATTTACTCCATCGCTGACGATCAGTTGATAGCCGGATTGGATGGCTTTTTCGTCGATGATATGCCAGCCGCGTTCGTTGACGAAGGCCCGTAATGCATCGATGTTAGATTGGAGTTGGCTTTCCCGCATACAAGATCATTCCTCCGTGATATAGGAGATTGTAACATCTACCCTGCACAAGCTTCCAGGAGCATAAGCCTGAATCCTATTTCCCTTGCAAACCCGCATCTTGCATGTTATGCTTGACGTACAAATGATCTATATTCGTGGATCACTGAGGGAGAGCAGCATGACCCAGGTCGAAGTTAGCGCGCAGCAGGGGGTATTGCTGCGGCGCGCGCACGAACTGTTGGAGAGCAGCGGGCAGCCGGTGGCTGAAGAACAACTTTTACAACACTTATTTGGCGTCGTCGAAGATGGCAGCACTGCTAAAAATCCTGTCTGGCTGGCGATGCTGCGCAAAGCGTTGAGCAGTTCTTCTTTATTTGAACAGACCGACGAATTGATGTGGACGCTCAGCGCGTGGCGCAGCACGCATCGCGTATTGGATGAGATTGAATTTGTTGTATTGGACACCGAAACGACGGGACTGCGCCCAGGCTCGCACCGCGTCATCGAAATCGCAGGTGTGCGCATTCGTGGGGGTGAAGCGCTTGGCTCCTTTCAAAGCCTGCTTAATCCCGGCACGCGCCTGCCCGCTTTTATTGTGCAGTTCACCGGCATCACCCAGGATATGGTGAATAAAGCGCCCAAAGCGGCTGAGATTTTTTCCGATTTTCTCAATTTTATTGATGGCGCGATCCTGGTCGGGCATAATATCGGCTTTGATATCGGTTTCCTGTCATACGAGGCGCGCCTGCTGGGGTTGGATTTTCCGCTCGATGGTCTGGATACCATCCCACTGGCGCGCCGCTTTCTGCCGGGGTTGCGCCGTTTCAAGCTGGACAGCGTGGCCAGTTATCTCAAGATAGCTACTGCCAACCGGCACCGCGCCCTGGGAGATGCCAGGGTAACGGCTGCCGCCTTCATCAAGCTGCTCGCGCTGGCACAGGAGCAGGGCATTCAAACGCTGGGACACCTGCGCCGCCGTTTGCAGTTGCCCGTCGCCTGGAATGGCGACATCACGCAGATTGCTACACAGAAGCAGATCGAACAGTTACGCGCTGATGGCAGGATCTCCAATCAATCAACTGCGGTGCGCCCTACGGGAACGCTTTTCCTGAATCCCGCCTGGAGACGAGACTTCCCGGCGTTGCCCGGCGTCTATCTTATGAAGGACGCCAACGGACAGGTAATCTATGTCGGCAAGGCCAAGTCTCTGAAAGACCGCCTGGCGTCTTACTATAACCAGCCCCTCGGCTATACGCGCAAGATGGATGGCCTGTTGCAGAACGTCAAGGAGATCGAGACGCGCGTGCTTGGCTCCGAACTTGAGGCGCTGCTGGTCGAATCGCAACTGATCAAAGCGCTGCAACCGGCCTATAACGTGCAGTTGCGCAACTACGAGCTATACCCCTTTATCAAAATCGACATCCAGCACCCTTTCCCGCGTGTCTTTGCTACGCGTGAAGTGGCAGCCGATGGAGGACGCTATTTCGGGCCTTTCCGCAGCAGGCGGATCGTTGATCTCACCATTGAGCTCGTGCAAAAGGTCTTCCCCATACGCACCTGCACCAAAGGTCTGCCGCCCCTGGCCAAACCATCCGATCCCTGCCTGCGCCTGCATCTCAATCGCTGCCCCGGCCCCTGTCGTGGTGGGGTCGATGAAACGGGCGTCGAGGAGTACCGCAAGACAATTGAGGAGGTCTGCGCCTTCCTCGGCGGCGAGCGTGAAGATTTACTTGACCGCCTGCGCCGTCAGATGCTTGAATCCGCGCAGAACCTCAATTTTGAACGCGCCGCCTGGCTGCGCGATACCATACGCAGCGCCGACGAAGTGCTGATCGGCCAGCAGTTGATTACGGGCGCGGTCGAGGCCAACAATCTCTTTATCGTCTACCCCTCGGCGCGCGCGGGCTGCAACGAGCTGTTCCTGATCCGCCATGGCAGGCTGGTCGAGCAGCGCTGTATCGCGCATGAATCGGAGGCAACCAAACAAGCGGTGCGCGAACTGTTGTGCGTCGCGCTCTCGTTAGGCGAACCGCCGAGCATTGTTGGCAAGGCGGAAGTCGATCAGATCAACATCATCAGCCGCTGGATACATCGCCACAGCAGCGATCGCGCCTTCTTCCCATTCCAGCAGGCCCTCGGCGATGAAGACGAGGCCCGCCTTCTGGCGCAGCGCATCTGGGTCGAAATCGAAGCCGTGCGCGCTTTGCCTATTGATTATCGTTTAGAAGAAGAGGATAATACGCTGTAAGGGCGTGCGTAGGACCAGGGCGACCGCGAGGGTCGCCCCTACCATACCCGGTTTCAAGCCTGCAAGGCTCGTGTATAGTAGGGGCGACCCTCGCGGTCGCCCTGG
>DATGGW010000043.1:0-4169 GCA_035308345.1 Ktedonobacteraceae bacterium
TGGCCGCTGGCGTTGGTCTGGAAGTTTCTTCTGGTCTTTGGGCTAGTTTTTGTGCCTTCCTCCCTGCTTGCGGTAAGCCTGACACTTCTGTTGGCGAGCTTCCTGCCACTACGTGTGGTCCAGGTGGGCTTTTCCCTGCTCTGGTTCGAGTTCAACATCGGCATTGGTTGGCATGGGCTCCTCTTCTCCATCTTTAATCCAAACGGCATCTATGTCTATCCGGTGTTTACTCCCATCCCGCAGATGCAATACACCGACTCGAACTTTCAAACTTCATTGTCACTGGCGCTGCTGAATATCACGGTGTTGCTTCTGACTGCCATCGTAGCACTTTCCCTGACCTATGGAAGCCTGGTCTTCCAACAACATCACGAGGAGGTGGCGTAGGATGCAAATCGGTGATAGCGCACTAAAGAGTGACTCACCATTGCAGTATACATCTGTTCTGGTGCAACAACATATTCCTTTGCGCGAGGCCGCGTTGCTGGCCCGCTATCACTTACGCTTGCTCAACTGGTGGTTGCTTCTGCTCATGGCTCTCGGTTTTCTTGGTGTCGGTGGCCTGGTCTGGCTGCAGTTACATACAGGTCTTGCGCAAGGCATGAGCAATGCGATCGGGATAAGCCGGTTTGTCATGGAGCCGGGCGCGGGACTGCTGGCGGGCATGCTCGCCAGTTCGCTCCTCGTAGGTGATCCCTTGCTAGAGGTGATGATGGCAACGCGCACGAGTGTGTATGGGGTGCTGGCCTGGCACGCTCTGTTGACCTTCTCTATGTTACTGCTCTGTTCCGCTGCCTATCTAGCCTGGTCGCTTATGAATGGAATCAGCTATGCGAGGCAGCAAAGTCCGCTCTTTCTCCTCCTGCTCTGGCTGGCACCCGTGCTGGTTATGGGGATGCTAGGCCTATTCGGCGCACTGGCAACGCGCAACGCCGCGCTCGGCCTGGGAATTGCTACGATTCCTCTGGCGGGTTCGCTTTTTTTGTACGAAAAACTGTTCCCTATTCAGGCGACTCACCCGTTCTTCATTTCCTACACCTACTCAGGTGGACAAGACACACCTGACTGGTGGACCAACCGCCTGACGTTGTTGGGAGTCGCGCTGGCGTTCGCCATCTGGAACTGGTGGTTCCTGCGTCGCGAAGAGCGCCTGCTGGGCAATGGACGGTAGGTTGACGTTTCCGAGAAAAGGAAAGATTACTATGGACATTGTGATTGAACACGTATCGAAACGCTATGGTTCGCATGAAGCCTTACGAGGTATTGATCTATGCATCGAGCAGGGGATGTTCGGGCTGCTTGGCCCCAACGGAGCCGGCAAAACAACGTTGCTGCGTATCCTGGCGACGCTGCTACGCCCTACCAGCGGGCGTGTCGTTATTGGTGACTGCGATCTCGGTCACCGCACCCAGCGCAAGGCGGTCCGCGCTCACCTGGGCTATCTTCCTCAGGAACTCGGCCTCTACCCGGATCTGACCGGGCGGGAGTTACTGGACTATATGGGCTTGCTCAAATGCCTGTACGATCGCAGCGCACGCCGCCGACAGATCACGGCCCTGCTTGATATCGTGAGCCTGGCTGGAAGCGCCGATCGTCACATCAAAACCTATTCAGGTGGCATGAAACGCCGTCTGGGAATTGCTCAGGCGCTATTAGGTGATCCCCAGGTCCTGGTGGTAGATGAGCCAACCGCCGGGCTTGATCCTGAAGAACGCATTCGCCTGCGGACCCTCTTGACCAGACTGGCTGAGAACCGTGTGGTCATCCTTTCCACTCACATCGTTGAGGATATCAGTCAAACCTGTGATCGCCTGGCAGTCCTCGATCAAGGCACCCTGGTGTTTGATGGCCGAACACGTCAGCTGATTGAGAAGGCTTTCGGTCACACCTGGCAATTTCACGCGGCACCTGGCTATACCCTGTCAGAGGAGTTGAGCGTTATCTCGGCTCTGCCGCAGAAAGAAGGAATGCTGTACCATGTGGTCGGACCAGAACCATACGGATCAGTGCAAGACGTACAACTTCTCTCGCCAACATTAGAAGATGGCTACGTCTGGCTCAGGCAGGGCAGCAGACCGTGAGCAATGGAATAGCGACCTTGCCCACCAGAAAGAAGCTTCTAATTGCCACAAAGAGGAGAGGAGCATATTCTTAATCTTCTTCTCTAACGATTCTTCTGCATGGCATATGACATTTCCAGCCAGGTGGACTGGGGTACCCTCAACCTTGATTTTTATCGCTACATCGGATACTCTTATCTCAAATACAACCTGTACTAAGATTTGCTCACCTATTGCGCTACCCGAAGAGGAGAAGAGAACACATTATGACAGTGACGCAAAAAACTCCGTCTGCTACATCCACAGAGCAGGCCGAGAAGCAATGGAGCTACGCGAGCGGTACCAGCGATACACCTTTGTTGGGCCTGACCATCGGCGACCTGTTCGACCAGACAGCTGGACTGTATCCAGACCAACCAGCTCTTATCGCTCGCCAACAGAATATCCGCCTGACGTATCGCGAACTGCAAGCGCAGGTGAACCAGTGTGCCAGAGGCTTGATGCAGTTGGGGCTGCAAAAGGGGCAACGTGTCGGTATCTGGTCCCCCAATCGCGCAGAGTGGTGTGTGACACAATTCGCCACCAGCAAAATTGGCGTCATCCTGGTCAATATCAACCCGTCCTATCGCTTGCATGAACTCGAATACGCGCTCAAACAATCTGGTTGCACCGGCATTATCATCTCACCACAGTTCAAGACCTCCAACTACACTGAGATGGTCTATACGCTGGCACCGGAACTGAAGGATAGCGAACCAGGAAAACTCAGTGCCGCCAAATTTCCTGAATTGACAACAGTCGTGCGTATGGGACCAGACAAGGTGCCTGGAATGTTTACCTGGGATGAACTGATGGCGATGGGCGATACGATAAGCGACACCGATCTCAACAATCGGCAACGCGAGCAGGAGTTTGACGATCCCATCAATATCCAGTACACCAGCGGCACCACAGGCTTTCCTAAGGGCGCGACCCTCAGCCATCACAACATCCTGAACAACGGCTATTTCATGGCACGCCTGCAAAACTTCACCCATAATGATCGGCTCTGTATCCCTGTTCCGCTCTATCACTGCTTCGGCATGGTCATGGGCAATCTTGGCTGTGTGACACATGGAGCAGCGATGATTTACCCTTCCGAGGGCTTTGAGCCACTTGCCGTCCTGCAAACGGTACAGGAAGAGCGTTGTACCGCGCTCTATGGCGTCCCCACTATGTTCATCGCAGAACTCGACCATCCCGATTTCAGCAAATTCGACCTGACTAGCCTGCGCACCGGCGTCATGGCGGGTTCGCCCTGTCCCAGCGAGGTTATGAAAAAAGTCATCAGTTTGATGCACATGAGCGAGGTCGAAATCTGCTATGGCATGACCGAGACCAGCCCCGTCTCAACGCAGACGCGCATTGACGCGCCACTCGATAAGCGCGTCGGCACTGTCGGACAGGTTCACCCGCATCTTGAAGTGAAAATCGTTGAACCCGTAACGGGCCAGATTGTGCCGATTGGCGCGACCGGCGAGTTTTGCACACGCGGCTACAGCGTCATGCTCGGCTACTGGAACAACGAACAGGCCAGCGTAGATGCCATTGACCGCGCCCACTGGATGCATACCGGCGATCTCGCTACGATGGACACGGAAGGCTACCTCAACATCGTTGGGCGCATCAAAGATATGATTATTCGCGGCGGCGAGAACGTCTACCCACGCGAAATCGAGGAATTCCTGTATACCCATCCCCAGATCAGCGATGTGCAGGTAATCGGCGTACCAGACGAGAAATACGGCGAAGAAATCATGGCATGGGTCAAAGTTAAACCCGACGCACAGGTCACACCAGAAGAGCTACAAGCCTTCTGTAAAGGCCAGATAGCGCACTACAAAATCCCGCGCTACTTCAAGTTCGTGGATGAATTCCCCATGACCGTCACCGGAAAAATCCAGAAATTCCAGATGCGCCAGCAATCTACCGAAGAGCTAGGTTTGCAAAAAGCTGCATCCATCGAGACAGCATAACCATCTTCAATATCAGTTCAACAAAAATGTTAAAAATGGCGTCAAAAAACTTGCATGGCAAGTTTTTTGACGCCATTTTTAACATTTTTGTTGA
>DATGGW010000044.1:0-2656 GCA_035308345.1 Ktedonobacteraceae bacterium
GTCTGAAGTCTTTGCACCTGGCGCGAAAGTCATTCATGTTGACCTGAATGCGTATGAAGTGGCGAAGAACTTTCCGGTGGATTTAGGGTTCATCAGTGATCCAAAAACCACGCTGGCAAAACTGGCCGTTACGCTGGACACAACGATGACCACCGCTCAGAAAACGGCGGCAACCAGTCGGGCCAGGCAACACGCGGCAATCAAAGAGCAGGAAATGGCCGCTCAACGCGCAACGGACAGGTCCATGCGTGGGACTATCCCACTGCATGCTTCTCAGTTTATGGAAGAACTGGCTATCCAGCTGCCGAAAGATGCGCTTATCTTTGATGAAGCGTTGACAACCACGCCCGACCTGCTACGTTATCTACCACCAACATTACCAGGCCACTATTTTCAGACCCGTGGCGGCTCGCTGGGTGTCGGCATCCCAGGCGCGTTGGGCCTCAAGCTCGCCCATCCCGATAAAACCGTCATCGGCTTCAGCGGCGACGGGGGCAGTATGTATACCATTCAGGCGCTCTGGACTGCCGCTCACCATAATATTGGTGCCAAGTTCGTCATCTGTAACAATCATAGCTATAAACTGCTCAAGCTCAACATCCAGCAGTACTGGCACGAGCAACAGTTGCCCGATCATGAATTTCCGGCCTCGTTTGACCTCTCCAATCCAGACATTCAGTTTGCTGCACTGGCACAGGCGATGGGCGTACCGGGTGTGCGCGTGGAGAGACCCGAACAGATTGGCCCCGCCATCCACGAGGCTCTGAGCCATGATGGCCCTTTTTTGATTGATCTCGTGATCACAAACGACGTGCCGGGCCATCTCGTACACATCAAGTGCGGGCAGTAACGCATTGAAGTAGGGAATACGCATGAATAAACATACACTGTACAACGGTCGTGAATGGAATATCGTTCACGATAAACGGGTGAAAGTCAACAACGCCGAACTACGCTATGCCGTGGTGGGACATGGCGAGCCGATTCTGTGTATTCATGGCACGACTATTGCCGATAGCCTGATTACACCACTACGGTTCTACCCGCAGTTGTTCGAGGAGTACCAGTTCATTAGCTACTATCGCGCTGGCTACAACGGCAGCACACTGGAAAAGAGCAGCTTGAGCATCGAAGAAGGTGCGGAGCATGCGAAACAACTGCTGGATCATCTGGGCATCCAGAAAGCTCACGTCATGGCGTTCTCGTTTGGCGGCGTGATTGGTTTCCAGTTCTTGCTTTCCTATCCCGAACGAGCGCATTCTGCAATTTTGCTGGAGCCGTATTTGCCACGCGAAGCACAGGACGGCGTGCAGGCCAATATTGCTGCCTACACCCGCGCTATGGAACTCTACAAGAACGGCAATAAGCTGGGGGCTGCACTGCGCTACATGGAAGACGTGTGCGGCCCAAGTTTCCTCAGTGCTGTCGAGATGACCGGCCCGCTGGATGTGTGGAGTAGAGTGGAAGCCGCCGTTGATACCACATTCACGATTGACTTTCCCGCTATCTCGTCCTGGGGATTCAAGATGTCACAGGCGGATAGTTTTGTGCGCCGCAAGCCGGACATGCCGGTACTGGCAGTCATGGGACTCGATAGCGAGTCAGCCATGCCGGGATTTCGTGAGACACAACGCTTTCTCATGTCCTGGCTACCGCAAGCTGACCGCTGCGGCATCGTGAATGCCACGCACGGACTTCAGAGCATGAATCCTGTTGCCGTCGGCGAAGGTGCGCACGCCTTTTTGAAGAAACACCCGATGTTCTAAGGAGAGGCAAATAAGAAAAGGAGACAGAGAATGTCTGACAGGTATGATAACTCCGTTGATTATATCGTGATAGGAGCCGGAACGGCTGGCTGTGTTCTGGCGAACCGCTTGAGCATAGATACACATGTCAAGGTAACATTGTTGGAATTTGGCGGCATGGATTCTAACCCGGCCATCTATGACAGGGGTATGAATCCCATGTTCAGCCTGTGGAATCCCCAGGGCGCGGAGAACTGGGGTTACGCAACAACGCCGCAGCCAGGTCTCAATGGTCGCTCCATTGATATTGCTCGCGGCAAAGTACTCGGCGGCAGCAGCGCCGTCAATGCGATGATCTACATTCGCGGCAATCGTCGCGATTTCGCTGGATGGAGCCAATCCGGCAACCGGGGCTGGACATATGAAGAAGTCCTCCCCTATTTCAAAAAGTCGGAGACATACCACGGCCCCATCTCGCCATACCACGGTGACAATGGCCCGATTTCGATCATTGACTACCAGCAACCTTCGATAGTCTCGCATGCCTTCGTCGAGGCTGCCGCAACACTGGGTGCCACGCAGAAAAACAACGACTTTAACGGAGCTTCGCAAGAAGCGGGGGCAGGCTTCTACCAGGCTACCCAGACACTCGATGGTAAACGCTCCAGCGCGGCCTCCGCGTTCGTCAGGCCGATTATGGAACGCAAGAATTTCCAGTTATTGTCGCAGGTGCGAGTAACGCGCCTGCTGATCGAGCATGGGCGCGTTCACGGCGTCGAGTATGCAAGCCCTGATGGTGTGCAGACTCTATACGCGGAGCGCGAAGTCATACTCTGCTGCGGCGCGTTTGAAACGCCGAAGCTGATGATGCTTTCCGGTCTGGGACCGGCAGAGCAACTGGCAACACATGC
>DATGGW010000045.1:0-4979 GCA_035308345.1 Ktedonobacteraceae bacterium
CTACAAAGAACGACACTACGAAGAACTGAGCACGATGGACAATACTACGAAGGGACGAGAGACCTACGAAACTGGCAGATGCACTGTCCTTTGACTGGCGGCGAGCCATCTCTTGCAAGATTACCCAGCGGCACTCCAGTCGAGGGTGGACAGCCTTCCCTCATCCAGATTTTCCTCCCGGCGAGCAGTCTCTACCCAGCGGCGGACGGAGGACGAGGCCGGATCGCCTCGCGTGGCTGACAGGAGCGGCCTTGCGGCTGTGCTTTTGTCTAGTCCACTTGTTCTACATAAGAGGTATACCATGACCGGCGCGAAATGACAAGCCTGGAGTTTCCCAAAAAAGGGCCTTGTTGCAGAAAGTGCATGGAAAGAGGTATTCAGATGTATTAGTACCACAGGCAATTTCCCAGCTCTGAAGCGCTTTGAGAACAAGTTGCGTGCTATGAGATAGTCTCATCGCATTTCCCCTCCATTAACTCAACGATAAGGCGTAATGCGCCTCGAAATCGTGGATACTCTGGCCCAGAAGGGAGGGTTGCATTGACATTCATCAAGAAGACTCGGTATACTTGTTGCTGAAAAACTAGAACAAGTATTCTAAAATTGTGATCGGAAAGGAGCGCGTTTTCGCATATGATGTAACGTGATATCACCTCGAATGCCTCATTGCCGTATTTCTACGTCATGCCCGCAACTTCACCGCTAGGAGAATATGGGCAGAGTGCT
The DNA here is from genome assembly GCA_035308345.1 of Ktedonobacteraceae bacterium. Lineage (GTDB taxonomy): Bacteria > Chloroflexota > Ktedonobacteria > Ktedonobacterales > Ktedonobacteraceae > CF-113. Next base: position 727 of record DATGGW010000045.1, read on the forward strand.
CTTTCATGAGCCTTGAAGCTGCGCGTGCGCATGGCTGAATCTTCCCGTGATCACGGAGGGATCCATACCTTCTATTTTGGGGTGCGAACTGGCATATGGGAGAGCTGCGTCCTCTCGCCAGCAATGAACAACACGTGTTCGTCTCCTATCACGGCCACGGGTCGCCCTGCGAAGAGTTCCTCATTGCTGCATCACCCAGTATTTCGGAGAAGCGAACGTCTATGAAGCCTGATCCTTCACCCGAAGCCGACCGAAATCAAGACCCACAGGAAGGGTTACTCACCTTTCCGCTGGCGGGCCTGCTTCCCGCCAACCAGACGCTGTGCTCAATCTCTCCATGCGTACCGCCACGCTGTTCTCTACTTCTCCTGATGGCGAGGCGCAGGTGCTGTCACAGCTGCGCTTTCGCCCCAACGGCATGCGCGTCCTGCTTCCATTACTGAAGGCGTATCCGGGATTCTGCACGTATGATGTCCTGGTCGCCAGTCTCTTATCCCTCACGCTCGACCAGGCGCGCCAGATGTTGCGCGACTCCTGGGAGGTGGCCATGCGTCCGGTCCGGCGTGCCATCAGCGGCATGATGGATGGGTTGCGTGCTCTTGGCTTATCGGTACGCTCGCTGCGCAAGGCTGGCTACGTACTGGAAGCCCTCTCTCTGCCCCACTTCTGATTATTCCGCTTTCTTGCTCTTCTGCTTTCGGCACATCTAGCCTCCTTTCGGGAGTCATTCTTTCCCAAATTTAGAGACATTCTCTTCCAAAAAGTCGGTATGAAGGTCACACACTTTTGAGGAAAAATCTGGTAAATTTGTTCTAGTTCCGTTTCAAGGGACGAGGCTCTGTATCGGATGAAGGTGCAGGCAGCGTCCGGGTTGTGCGTTTTGTCCGGCTGCATCGGGGCGAGTCGCTCTGCTGACCGCCTCTGTGTACCCGCTCGAGGGGTGGCAAACGATGATGGCACAACGTAATAGTCACAATTATATAGAAGGGGTGCATTTCTCATGCGTGCTCACGCATCGGTTTCTTTGACGAGTTCTCCTCCTCCGCTTTCCCTGCTGGAGGAAATCCTGTATGATCTACCTCCCCTGGAAGGGATCTTGCTCCACTGGCACACGCATGGAGCGGCAGCGCTGACCCCTGGTATCGTGTCGCTCTTCTCCCGGCGCAAGCACCTGCTCGGCCCGGCAACCTTGCCAGGAACCAGCATCCAATTGCTTGCGGCCTGTGTAGAAGAGTGCCTTCCTCGTGGAGCTGAGGAGGCAGGGAACAGCGCGTGGGAGGCGCGCCCATTGCACACACGGCTGGTGCGGCACCGCTACTCCCACAGTGCCATGGAGACCCAGGCGCTCCTGCCACCAGGAGTGCTGGTGCAGAAGACGGTGACGCTGGCTGTGGACGAGTTGCTTGTGTTATGCACCGGCGTTGGCCCCTGGCGGCTCTCGCGGCGGGATCTGCACGCGATCACCAGGGCACTTGGACTGTCGACCCGGAGGGGCAGGCACGCCACTATCAATCCTGAGAGTTTCCAGACGGTCGAGGAATTCGGCATGCTGCCCGGCATGGTCTCACCATTTCTGCGTCCCATGCGAGCAACCAGGCTCGCGGCGCTCGTAGACCTTCCCTGGCCCAGGTGTTGGGAGGCGCACATGCGCGAGGTAGCGATCTCGCTCTCGTTGTGGGAGAGCCTGGTACTACCACTCGGCTGCCTGCGCCCGCTTCTGCGGAGCTACGCTGCGCGTGCCTATCCAGAGGTGCGCCTCATCGATCTTCAGGGAACTGAGCAGGACAACGAGTCACCCGGTGACGCAAATGCCAGCTTACCGATGGCGCTGGCTGCACCCACTGCTCATGCGCTTGCCGGGATGAATCAGAGAGGAGCAGGGCGATGACAACCACAGCTTCTGCTCAGCTCCGGCAGTTGGAGCATCCGCAGTTGCAAGAGCACCAGGTCTGGTACAACGACCGGCAGCACCTGCTGATCATCGATAGCGTCGTCATCGACTGCACTCCATCTGAGTATGATGTGCTGCTCCTGCTGCTGCGAGCGGCCGGGGAACCCGTCCCCTTCGCCCGCCTGGCCTACCGGGACGCCCATCGCACGCTCGCACTAGGTCCGCGCCATCGCCTCTCCCAGCGTATCAGCCGCCTACGTGGCCGGTTGTGGCCGCTCGGTCTGGATATTCTCTGCCTCACCGGCTTTGGCTATATGCTGCTGACCCGCCCAGGCGAGCAGGCCGAGGGTGCATGAGGGCAGCATAGCAAAGTTATCCACAGCGTATCCACAGGCCATCAACAGCGGTGTGTATAACCTGTGTCCTTACATGTCTTCATCTTGCAATAGAAGGAGGACTTACCATGTCCCTGTCTCCTGAACAAACAGCTTCTCCCACGCTGGACCACGTCCTGGCCCAACTCAAGGGCGTGCGCACCTTATTGCGCGGCTGGAGAGCGTGCTGCCCCGCCCACGCGGATAGCGAACCGAGCCTGAGCATCGGCCTGGGCGAACAGGGGCAGGTGCTGCTCAAGTGTTTTGCCGGCTGCTCCCTCGAACGCATCGTGGAGGCCATGGGGCTGACCATCCTGGACCTCTTTCCCGATGGAGCCAGGATTGCCGAGCAGGGATCATCGAATGGCATGAATCACCATGCCCTCACGCTGCTCGATCTCTCGCTGGAGAAGCAGTTGCCCTGGAAGTTTCTCTTCCACCTGGGCGTGATGGATCATGCCTCGGGTGGGGTGCAGATCCCCTATCACCTGGCCGATAGCCGGGAGGCTCCGCGCTACCGCATTCGCACGCCACTGGTCGCCAAAGAAGGGTCACGCTGGAATAGCGGCGAAGGCAACATCGTCCCCTACGGCCTGGAGCGCCTGGAGGATGCCAGGAAAGCGGGCTACGTAGTGCTGGTGGAGGGCGAATCGGACTGCTGGACGCTCTGGTACCAGGGCTTTCCAGTGCTGGGCATTCCTGGCGCGGAGATGACCGGCGTTCTGGAGGCGGCGATGCTCAACGGCATCGACCGGCTCTACCTCCTGCAAGAACCCGATAGCGGGGGCACGACCTTCGTCTCGCACCTGGCGAAGCGGCTCACCGAGTGGCGTTGGCCAGGGAAAGTCTTCGTAGTGCGACTCTGCGGTGCCAAAGACCCGAGTGACCTCTACACACAGGACCGTGCAGGCTTCCGGACTGCCTTCCAGCAGGCGCTTGAGCAGGCCGAGCCCGTCTGTCTTCAACAGGCTCGCGCTGGCGCATCGGTGACATCGGCGCCAGCATCCCAAGTATCCCCGGCCATTTTCAGCCTGTGCGACCTGCTCGCCTGGGACCTGCCACCGGTGCGCTGGGCCGTCCCGGAGATCTTGCCGGAAGGTCTGACCCTGCTGGCGGGCAAACCCAAGCTGGGCAAAAGCTGGCTCGCGCTCTCGCTGGCGCTCTCCATTGCCTCGGGTGGGGTCGCGCTTGGGAAACAACCGGTATCTCAAGGAGATGTGCTCTACCTGGCACTCGAAGAGAACGCGCGGCGGCTGCAAACACGCGCCCGGCAGTTGCTGGCCTCGATGAGCGAGGTGCCGGCTGGCCTGGACTTTGCGCTGGACTGGCCGCGGCTGGCCGAAGGTGGGCTCTCCTGCCTGGAAGAGTACCTCAAGACACATCCCAATACGCGACTCGTGGTGATCGACACCTGGGCCAAGATTGCTCCGCGTACCGATACGCGGCGCTGCACACAGTACGAGGGCGACTACGACGCGCTTACACCACTCAAGCGGCTGGCCGAGACCTACCATGTCTCGATCCTGGCGGTGCATCACCTGCGCAAGACCGGGGCAGCCGATGTGTTGGACGAGATCACCGGTTCGACCGGCCTGACCGGGGCGGTCGATGGGACGCTGATCTTGAAGCGCGATCGCGGGCAACAGGACGGGACCCTGTTTGTAACCGGGCGCGATGTCGAGCGCGAGCAGGAGCTGGCCCTGCGCTTTGAGACCGAGACCGCCCAGTGGAGGCTGTTAGGCAGTGCCGAGGAGGTCGGACGCACCAGGGTGCGCAGGGAGATCCTCGACCTGCTGCGGGAGCAAGCAGCACACGACGAGGAGGGCATGCGTCCCCGTGACATTGCCAGGGTGCTGGAGAAGAACTATCACACGACCCGCGCGCTCCTGGGCAAGATGGTCGAGAGCGAGGAAGTCACGCGCATCGGTGGAAGATACTCTGCGCTTCTGCTGCAGAGCGATCACACACCGCAGAGGCAAGGAGAGGAC
>DATGGW010000046.1:0-9642 GCA_035308345.1 Ktedonobacteraceae bacterium
TCGTCCCGCTGGGGGTCGTGGTGCCTGTGCTGCAGGCGCTGAGGATCAGGAAGAGCGCCGCTAGCGCGGCAAAGGACATCCTGAGCAAATGCGATCTGGGTTTCTTAAGCATCATGTCCTCCTAGAACAAAAAATACATTCGGGGAACGGGTTGCCCGCGAACAGTTCGGGAACCGGCTCCGGATTCTCAGTGGCAGCCCACCATGCTGCCGGGCATACGACGCCGCAAAAGCTCAACCTTTGAAAAATGCACTATAAAACGGCGTTATATTATATACGCCAGATTTCACCTACTTCTCACATACCCTGGAAAATTTTTGCAGGTCGACCGCAAGGGTCTCGCGCAGCACCTCTACCATATACGCGCAGGACGGGGATGCATGGTAAATGTACAGGGTAGGGGGCTACTGTGTAGTGAGACCCTTGCGGTCGCCCTGGCAATACTTCGCAAGCCACCTGTTATGAGCGGGCGCGACAGGCCGGGCAGCGACCGAAAAGAGTAAGCGAATGACCCTCGATAGCAAAGTCGGTTTGATTGCGAATAGAGGTAAATTGATCAAGGGGCAGGCAAACATCAACCTCAACCACGCGATGACACTGCGTGCAGGTCAGATGGTGATGATGCGTACCACCACAAACTCGATAGTGGTGCGTGCCGTCGGCAAACTCGATGCGGTCCAGCAGCCCCATGCTTACCAGCATCTCGACTGAGCGATAAACCGTCGCTCGTCCCAGGCGTGGGTCTTCGTGGCGCAGCATCTGCCATAGATCATCAATCGTGAAATCTGCCCCGCTATCTGCAAGTTCAATCAAGCGTTCCGCGATAATACGGCGTGGGCGCGTGTTGCGCTGGCTGGTTTCCTGGAATGCGGCACGAATTTTATCTGCGATCACGGCTTCATCCCTTTCTTAACGATGGTCGGGTAGAGGGCTGCATTCCCTGGTGGGATGCGGCAGCGGCCTGTAGCGTTGGGAGAAACGCAGGCGGCTCAGCGGGATAGAAAGGAAGTAGGCGAGAGCTGCCAACGTCGCGATAAAAAATCCAACGGGAAGGTGCGTCCCGGCGCCGACAAACGCCAGCAATAGCCCGCCCCACGTAATGCACACACCTAACACCACTGCCAGCGAGATCGACGTCAGTGGACGGTATGTCAGGCGCAGCGCAGCGGCGGCAGGAGCGATAAGCAGCGAGAGGGCCAGCAGCACGCCAACCACCAGCACCGTCTCGGCAGTAGTTATTCCAAGCAGCACGAGGAACACACTTGAGAGCAGTCGCACCGGAACGCCGCGCGCCTGTGCCACTTCCTGGTCTATCGTCGCGAAGAGCAGCGGGCGAAAGAGGAACGCTAGCAGAAGCAGGATTGAGCATCCAGCAATCAGCGTAATCAGCAGATCGCTGCGCGTCACGCTCAGAATTGAGCCGAAGAGCACGCCGACGCCTTCAGCTGCGTTGCTGCCAAATTGCGCGTAGATGACCAGGAATAAGACGCCCAGGCCAAGCGCGAACGAGAGCACCATGCCGACCTCCACATCGCGCCCGCGCATGCGTTCGCCCAGCGCGCCCAGGCCAAGTGCCGCCAATATCGTCAGGATGAGCATGCCCGGCAATGCGCCGATACCCAACACGGCTGCGCCTGTCGCACCCGCGAAGCCGATATCGGCCAGGGCCTCTCCGGCGAACGCCTGCGCGCGCAGCACAACAAAATAGCCCATGATGGCGGTGATAACTGCCACCATCGTTCCCGCTAAAAACGCATACTGCACAAATCCCTGCCGCAAAATTTCAAACATTCTTTCCCTCGAAGTCTCTGCGAGCAATATTAGTACTGGCATCGATCACTGGTTTACCGCGGTGTTCTCTCAACCATGGAGATAAAAACCGCACGGGCAGATATACACCAAAGGAGATGGTCGCGATAAAGAAACTGGCCGGCCAGTACAGGCTTTCGGCCGCGAGATATATGCCCAGCCAGGCATAGCTTATACCTAACACGATCGCCAGGCATATAGCCCGTAATGGACTGCTGGCAATCCTGACAGCAGTTGCAGCCGGTCCCACCAGCAGCGTAAAGACGAGCAGAGCGCCCACAATCTGCACCGCCAGCGAAACCGTGACGGCAACCAGCACCAGAAAGATAATAGCTAGCGCGCGCACCGGCAGACCGCGCGCCTCGGCAACCTGCGGATCAAATGAACTGAACAGGAGGGGTCGATACAGGATAATCATGATGACCAGCGTAAATGCGCTCACCAGTGTCGTTATCAGCACATCCTGCCGGCTAATACCCACAATCTGGCCGAAAAGGAAACTGTATACCTGTTGCGCGTAGCCTGTATAGAGCGAAAGAAACAGGATGCCCAGGCCAAGCGCGAAGGTCATGATGATACCAATAGACGTGTCGCGTTCGCGCACTTCACTACCCAACAATCCGATAGCGATGGAGGCCCCAATGGTGAATACAAACAGCCCCAAGATGGGGTCAATACCCAGTAGCACTGCTCCTGCCGCGCCCGCGAAGCCGACATTCGGCAGCGCATGTCCGGCGAAGGTCAGGCCGCGCGCAATCAGAAAATAGCCGGTCACCGCGGCAATCACTGCTATAACCGCCCCAGTCAGCATGGCATTTTGTATAAATGGATATTGTAAAATAGCAAACATACTTTATACTTCCGCGCCGACTACAAAGACGCGCCCCAACGCATGCACTACTTCGACCGATGAGCCATAGAGCTTACTGAGCGTAGCGCTGGTGATTACCTCGTCTGGCGTGCCGATAGCACATTGTCCATTTGCGATGTAGAGCACGCGATCCACGAATGGCAGCAAGGGGTTAATATCGTGCGATACCAGCAGCGCCGCCACGTTGCGCGCGCGACAAACACCGGCCACCAGTGAGACTATCTCCTGCTCATGCGTGATATCCAGGCTGGCAAGCGGCTCATCGAGCAGCAGCAGGCGCGGATTAGTCAGCAAAGCCTGGGCGATCAGCAGTCGCTGCTGTTCTCCACCAGATAGTTGCCCGACCGGCGCGTCGGCATAAGCGCAAGCGTTCACCTCATCCAGCGCCTTCTCGATGAGTACGCGCCGCTTCGTGCTGGGAAAACCAATGCCCCAGCGATTGCCGTCGAGCCCAAAACCAACCACGTCGCGCGCTCGCAGAGCCAGATCTCCCTCAAGCGCGCGGTGCTGCGGAGCATACCCGACGGCAGCATTACCACGGCGCGGAGCCTGATGCAGCACGCGCGCCGCGCCCGCCGACGGCTTGAGCAAGCCAAGCAAGAGCTTGAGCAGTACGCTTTTCCCGGCTCCATTTGGCCCTAGCACCGCGATAAATTCCCCCTGATAAATCATCAAGCTGATATCCTGCAAAACGACTCGCTGTCCGAACTGCACGCGGATATGCTCTAATTCTATGACCGGTTCTTGCGTCATGTTTGCTTCCACTCTTTTTCCTACTTACTCGCCTGTTGCAGTGCTTGCTGCAGCGCGTCCAACTGGTCAGACATCCACATCTGGTAGGTCTTACCAGACGGCATGGTTTCCGTCACAGGCACTATGGGAATGCTACGCTGCTTTGCCTCATTCTGTAAGTTAGTGGTGATCGGTGTGATCGTCTGCTCATTGTAAATCAGGATTTTCGCCTGACGATTATTGATTTGATTGTTAACGGTCGCTACTGTATCCGCTGGCGGATCGTTGCCCTCGGCAATGGCCTTCATAAACTCAAAGGGCGTCAGCACGTCCAGACCCTCCGGCATGCTCTGATAGAGATAAATGGTTTCGGTCAGCGCCACCGGTGTGCCTGTGAACTTCGCTTTGATCGCTGCGATTTCCTGCTCAAGCGGCGTCAACGATTGCACAAACGTGGTCAGGTTGCCATTAAAAAATGCTGCGTCCTTGCTATCAAGTTGCTTCAATGCATTCGTGATAGCCTGAGCGATAGCCGGCATATTATCCAGCCCATACCAGACATGCGGATTATCTGGCAACATATGATTGGCAATTTGCCCGGCTGTCAGAACAATGCGATTCGCGTTGGGCGAACCCGCCAGTACTTTATCCATCCAGGCATCATACCCCAGACCGTTCTCGATGACCAACTGCGCATTGCTCGCTGCAATAGCTGTCTGCGTATTTGACTCGTATTCATGCGGGTCAACATTGGGGTTCGAAATAATGCTGGTTACAGAGATGTGACTTCCACCCAGTTGCCGGGCAATATCTCCATAAAAGTTCTCCGCCGCTACGACTTTGACGACGCCCGTGACATCGCTCGTAGTTGGTCCACCGATACACGCGGACAATGCGGTTACAAAGAGCAGAGCACTTACGAGCATGAATCTCACTTTATTCGTTCGATACACAGATATTCACCTCAGCCAAATAATGATACGCTGTATCGTTATCTATAGCATAGCATGGATGAAGAGCCTGTGTCAATGATATGACATCTCAATAAGAATGATCATGGCGACCGCAGGGATCGGCATGTAAAACATGCGACAGAGGTATTTTCACGTCAATTCACAGACCTGGCTGGCCAGATTGTCATTCCGATTGCTCAGAAGAAGCGTGATCTTCAACGTGATGCCGGGAGGGCTACTTTGAGGAGGACGGCGGGCAATTATTACCCCCGTATGTACAGTCGACCATTTGTTGCCAGTGTTGGAAATATGGCTGAAAAGATGGATTTACTGTATCAGGTCCATACCATTCAATGGTGAATGCTCCGGCACTATTTGCTATGTTTATATCCCCCTGCACCTCTGTTGTCCCTCCATTAGTTCCGGTGATCTGATTGTCTGTTTGAAATTGTATATATGCAGATGGATAATGTGTACGGACATACCTGGCTATTCTCACTGTTTCACCATTCTGATAGTTTGTAGTATTGTGTAACCCTTCCTGTCCTACTCCTATCCCATTTGCCGCTGCCCAGTACCCTACTTCCTGACTCACCGGTTGATTTGTTGCCGGGTCTGTATCATTATCACCAAGCGGATAAATCAAAGGAGCAGATGTAACTGGAGAGAATAGGCTTTGGAAAGATGTGAGCATTTGTTTTTGCCATGCTGCCCAGTTAGAAACGGAATATCCCCACGCAGTAAGTTGCTTCATATCTGAAGCGCTGCAAGAGGTACAGGGGTATCCTTCCCCTTCCACTCCCACGCCTATGCGCGCATATTCCAGATTATTTTTATACGGACTGGCTCCAATATGCTGTGCAATTGCACTTACATATCCAAGCAGATCTGATTGAAATGTCGAATTGAAATAGTCAGGAAGAATATTGTGTACCGAAGTGCAAAAAGTCGGTATCCGGGGTATCTCCCATTGAGGAAGAAATTGACTGGATTGGGTACAGCTTGTTCTCTTTCCATTACTAGCATAGCGGATAACAAGAATAAACTTTTTACTGTTGGATGCCCATGCTGCAATCTCCTTATCCAGAGGTGCCCAATTAAATGTCCCCTGCTGTGGTTCAACAGCAGCCCAATTCATATTGATACCAACTCCAGAAATATTCGGATTGGTCAGATTATTCTGTTCATATAATCCGTATCCTGTCTAATCGTGCTCTATATTTGCGGGATACGAAGAAACATTTGCTGAAGCATTATGCGCAGCCTTACCTGACAGCGGGATGGTCAGGGCAGCTGTGAGCGTGACTAACACGGTCAGGGTCAGAACAATCTTTGACTTCAAAAGTCCTTTCATGCATGGTTCTCCTAACCAGACCAGAAATACTAAACAGTAAAATTACACAAATATACGTTACATCATTTCTATTTGACCACGCGGTAGTTAGGAAGAGGTTGTGAAGCGGTAAAGAGATGATTATGGAATTCTCAATTCAGTTGAGATTTCATAGCTGTTTTTTACTTAAGCAAACAAGCAATGGCACAATAAGCTGTAGTAGGACGGAATGATGAACGTCCCCGACAGGAATTGAACCTGCGCGCCTGGTTCCGGAGACCAGTGCTCTATCCACTGAGCTACGGGGACTTCACCGGAATTATACCATAATCGTCAAACATTGGAACTATGTTGCAGACATTTGGAGAGAAAGCCTGTCATCCTTCGCGGAGTTTACCCTTGAGCGAAGCGAAGGGCTCAGGATGACAGCCAGGACCTCTCCAAATGTCTGACTACGTTGAAGGAGGAGCTGGATATGCATCGAGGATAACGCCAGTCGCATTTCCGGTTACATCGAGCGGGTCAGTGGATGAATAAGACACGTTATTGAAGGTTCCGCTTATATTGACGGTGTAATTACCGGGCACCAGGCCAGCAAAAGAGTAATTACCGGTTGATGGGTCGGACGTGGTGGTTGTTACCGTAGCGCCCGAGCTATTCAAAAGCTGCAACGTTGCATCTGTGAAAGGAGCGGGAGAGTTGCAGGTGGGAGGCGATCCCGACGAACAGGCCATGACGGTGCCGCTAACGCTATAAGAAGGAGCAACAAACAAATCACTCAAATCTGTTGCATTGACAGCATCCCCCAGGAGAGGAGCCAGACCGAAAATCTCCTCAAGTGTAAGGAGTGTAGAACTATGGGTATAATGTATTGAATTGGAGTATCCCAGCCCTTTTGCAAATGGAGAAAGCACAATCATGCCAAGCGGACCATCACCTTTGCTTTGATTTACGCTCTGTCCTTCATCCCAGGTGATAAAAAGCGCCCCACCTGTCTTGTATGCCTGCGAATTGAGAATTTGCGGAACACTTTGAGATAACCAGGTGTCCCCATGTTGGACCTCACTATTTGTGCTTGTCTGGCATCCTTTTGCGCCGTGCATATCATCGCACAAATTGGGTTCAATGTAGTTGAAATTGGACACAGTATTATTCTGTAAATCACCAGCCAATTCCTGGTAGGGCCGCTCATGAGCGATGCAATTCATGGACTTGGGATTATTAATATTCGTGACATCATCGAAGTACAGCGGAGCATTATGTCGAGGGGTATACAATCCCTTTGTCGTCAAAGGGCAGACAGTACCGGTAATACCTTCAACATAGGCTTTCCAGCTATAGTTTGCATTTTGCAGCAATGTCACAAAATGATTAGTTGTATTTTGATGATACTGTGAGGGCATGCCGTCTTTGGTAATTCCGAAATTGGTTCCTGCTTCAAGCCATAAGTAATTGGGTAGGCTGGGATGGTTATTGGGGGGATCATAATACTGTGTGGCATAAGATGCCATTGGCAGAAGGGTATTATTGATATAAGGGGCAGAAGTATTACCAAAAATACTTGACCAATTCTTATTTTCCATCACAACCAGAAAGACGGTCTTTATGGGCGGAAGTATAGATGCGGAGAAGTGTTTTTTTGTGCCATTGCCCAGTACATGTAATGTCTTTGGCCCAAGAAAAACAGTGAGCAGCATAGTTATGGATATCGCTGCTACTAATACATTCGCAATCGCCAATCTACGCTTTGACTCACTATGGTTACTCATAAATAAGTTCCCCCAGAATCACCGGATAAAAAATATTGCTAACGGTTAGGTAATTATACCGATCCCTGCCGATAATTATACAAAGCAGCAGGCTTATGAAGAAGATGGAAGAGGTTATGAAATGGGGATAAACAGGTAAAGAAACCGATCCTCTGGTTAATATATCTCAACCTATTGACATTTTAGAATAATCTTGTCATTATTGATCGAGTTTTCTATTGACAATCATCAATTGCCCTGTTATGCTTGCGCCGGTGAGAATACGTCGGAGAGTAACGGGCAATGCAGCAAAAACGCCAGTTTAAGAGCATCACTTCATCCCCACAATCCTTACCCATCTTCCAGCAGGGAACGCAGCCGCAACCCATTGTCGCTTCCGACAACACACCATTGACCGAAAATCACCAGCCGCTCATACCAGCATCACCTTCGTTAAAAAAGCGACTTACACGTATCGTAGCGGTCGTGATTACGCTGTTACTGGCCGGAGCCATCTTTTTTATCTGGTTTGCAGCGCCAACCTCAACTTCACCACCGCCGGGCATTTCACAGCAATCTTTCGGCAGCACAAGTCAGAGTACAGCTATCTCAACCGGTGGTTATTTGCATGTCTATGTAATTGGTGCCATCAGGCATCCCGGCATCTACGCTCTCCCACCAGGCGCGCGTGTCTATCAATTGTTACAGGCAGCAGGCGGCGCATTACCCCAGGCCAACCTCGTCTTACTTAACCTCGCGGCCCCGTTGACCGACGGCCAGGAAGTCTACGTGCTGGCGGTCGGCGAGATTCCACCAACTTACCAGGGAGGCGTGTCTGCGCCGAGTAGCAACAGCACAGCAACAACGGGGACAGGGACAGGAACGGGGCAGCTCATCAACATTAACACCGCCAGTGTGGACGCAATGCGCCAGGCGCTGCATATCAGCAGCGTGACTGCGCAGAAAATCATCGATTATCGCACGCAACACGGCTCGTACACCTCAATCGATCAACTACTCCAGGTGGTGAGTCGCTCGATCTACGACAAAATCAAAAACGATGTGACCGTTTAGGAATGCTACATGATACACAACAATAAGGGTTTGCCAGAGTTGCGCGGCCTCGCGCTTGTCTGTGGTGCGCTTGCATGGCTTGCGGGCATACTCCTGGATGCCGGTACTATGCCACCCACGCCGGTATTGCTGATTGGGGCCGGGCTGGCTCTCCTATGCGCGGTCTTCCTCTGGCGAAAGGCTCGTGGCAGGCTCTTCGCGCTGCTGGCCTTATTGTTTCTACTGGGCGCGTGGCGTTATGCGCTGGCTTCACCCGTTGGCGATCACACCGCCATCAGTGTATTTACCGGCGCGAAGAAATTAGAGATGATGGGCAGCGTGACAGATGAACCCAGTCTGCAAGCGCGTAGCCGCCTGCTGCATGTTGCCGTAAGCAGCGTGAGTCTCGATAATGGTACCACCTGGCAGGATGCGCATGGGCTGGTGGATGTGCAGATTCCTGGTAATGCCATTGACGACCCCTATGCTCCGCATTATGGGGATAATGTCGAACTGCAGGGCAATCTCCAGCCTCCTCCACCCAACAGCAGCCCGGATATCTTCGCCAGCATGAGCTTCCCGCGCATCAGTATCAGCCAGTCGGGAGGCAACCCATTGATTGCCGCGCTCTATCGCCTGCGCATCTACCTGGCAACTATCATCTCGCGAACACTGCCCCAGCCGATGGCCGCGCTGCTCATCGCGCTCGTCCTGAGCTTGCGCACGCCCGCCCTGAAAGCATTGATTCCACTGTTCAATGTGACCGGCACAGCCCACCTCATCGCTCCCTCCGGCTTCAAAGTCACTATCCTCGCCGGGCTGGTGGCAGATAACTCACGCTGGTTGTATGCCACGCGCAGGAAACAGTTCCAACGACTGCTCCCTGCCGAAAAGCGCAGGAGCAACCGCAGACAGTTGCTGGCAACAGGGCTGGTTATCCTGTGTATCCTCGGCTACACCTTTCTCAGTGGCGGAAGCCCGGCAGCCTTGCGCGCTGGTATTATGGGCATAGTGCTGGTGCTCGCGCCGCGTTTTGGGCGCGTCTATAACGTATATAATGCGCTGGCCCTGACAGCATTAATAATGAGCGTGTTCGACCCATTTGTATTGTGGGATGCCGGTTTCCAGCTTTCCCTGTTTGGC
>DATGGW010000047.1:0-11594 GCA_035308345.1 Ktedonobacteraceae bacterium
TCGGTAAGCAGCAGGCGACCCTCCGGCGTCAGCAAAATATTGGCAGGTTTGATATCTCTATGGATAACGCCGCGCGCGTGCGCAAAATCTAAAGCGGCGGCCAGTTGTTCCAGGTAATTGATGGCCTTGGGCAAGATTAACTGCCCCTCGCGTTCCATCACATCGCGCAGCGTTCCACCGCTGATATAGGGCATCACCAGGTATGCCAGCCCATCGCGCTCGCCATATTCATACACGGGCATGATATTGGGGTGCTCCAATGAAGCAGCAGCATCAGTCTCACGCCGGAAGCGTTCCAGGAAAGCAGCCAGGTGCTGCGGTTTCATGGCCGTGGCTGGCAACAACACCTTCACCGCTACCTGGCGGCGGGGGCGCGATTGTTGGGCCAGATAGACTGCGCCCATACCCCCCTGCCCGACTAGTTGTTGGAGTGTGCAGGTACCCAGTACTGTTCCTACCAAACTTTCAGCGTTCATTTAAAACTACCTCTTCTCGTGTCCTGTTGCTCTCATGTTTGCGCGCGCTGGCATGAGTACACCTTTTAAGACAGGCTTACGGTTCTATATGTTAGTCAATTTCCTGGTCTCTGGCAACTGATGCAGCCCATAAGCATGACCAAAGTAATAGTCACTGGTAAAGATGCCTCAGGCAAGGTTCAAATGAACTTGCCAGTTCTTCAGCAACAGAAAGGTCCCACCCTGTCATGCTGAGCCCTTCGCTGCGCTCAGCATGACACTGGGTGACCGTTCACACTGGCAAGGACTCGTCTTCACCGTTGAACCTTGCTTAAGAAAGCAATGGATGCAATAAATCGCGCCCGTACACCGGCAATAAACGGGAAAAGACGGCTGATTTGATGGGAATAGGACACATGTACGGGTTGGTCAATTCTGGCCCCGCCTGGACGCTTGGGAACGATTGATCCAGCCGCTACATATCGATAACATCTTGTGGGTCGGCATCTTCTTCGGCGTCCAGGGGAATCTCTTCGCCGCCGATCTGGACAACCATTGAAGGAAGTGTGCGGCTTTGTATAATAATGCCGCGCAGCAAAGAAGCGGATGCCTGAGCGAGCATGGGGCGCAGGCGTTCCAGATGTCCGCGATAAAGTTGAAGCTGGGCCGCGCGCTTCTTCATGTGCTTAACCTGATTAGCCGGCGTCTCCAACTCTATCGCTTCCCAGAAATCTCGCGCATCCAGCGCCTGGCCTACAGCAGACTGCACCTGCTGCAACAGGTCGATGGTTTGATTCAGCAGCATCAGCAAATCGCCCTCGGCGAGGTCGATACGCCGCAGCAGCCCTGCGAGGGATATGCCGCGCGACCATGACAGGGCAATGCCGTGAAAGTCGGGCAGGATACCCGGCGATGGCGAAATGTTGGCCTGGTCTTCGACGGCGCGCACACGCTGCGTAATTTGCCAGAGTTCGCGGCGCACCTGCGCCACATTATTATTCAGCACATTCTGGTTTCTCAGGCGGCGATCATGGTCGAAAGTGAACCAGCTGCACACCTCCGCCAGTTCTCCCGCCGAGAGAGGGTCAAGTATGCCGCGCGTTGCCATCTCGACCAGGAAAATGCCCGCCGGGTGGAAGATATTGCGCAACAATCGCCCTTTCAACGTCAACTCTTCGCGCTCGTCGATATAGCCAAGCACGCGCAGCGCATAGATGGTCCCTTCGAGTTCAGCAGCCCCCGCGCGGCTGAGGGGGTACGCGCCAATCTTCTTACGCCGTTTCTCCATAGCCTCGACAATCATGCCGGGGTCCATGACATCCACAAGGGGCGTCCCTGCCTTTCTGGATTTTCCCCTTGTTTTCTTCGCTTTGTGGGCGCGCAGTTCCAGTTTCTCCAGGCGGTCACGCTCGCGGCGTTCCCACAAGACGTAACGCTGGTACTCGCGCAGGCTTGAGGCGCAGATGCGCCGTAAATGCCTGACATCACCCGGACGCCACAGGTTCAATACCGAGTTATAGCGAATAACAAACGAGCTGGTAACCGGCAGCAGTTCGGCAGTGATGCGCTGGAATGACTCTTCAAACGGCTCCCAGGGCGAATAAGGGATCACCGCCGCGCCGCGCACATCCATACCGCGCCTGCCCGCTCGTCCGGTTAGCTGGCGATACTCGTTTGGAGTGAGCAGGCGCATCTCCTGCCCATCAAATTTGCTCAGGCTGCCGACTACTACGGCGCGCGCCGGCATGTTGACGCCAAGCGCGAGCGTATCGGTAGCGAAGACCGCGCGCAAGTACCCCCGCGCAAAGAGCGTTTCGACCAGCACTTTCAAGCCAGGCAGCAGCCCGGCGTGATGATAGGCTATTCCTCGCGGCAGGAGATCGGCCAGCGCGTGCGCCTGGCGCAAATTGCGGTCTTCGCGCGGCAGATGCTCCAACCAGGCTGCAACCTCTTCCCTGATTTGCGCCTCTTCTTGCGGCGTGGTGAAGCGATGCCGAGCAGCGCTCATGGCCGCCTCTTCCACAACTTTGCGCCCCGGCAGAAAGTAGAGGCATGGCAACATGTCCGCATCACGCAGGGCCGAGAGCACTTCGCCCGGCTCGGGTGTCCTGCGCTCGGTAGGCTGTTTAGCGAATGATGGCCGGCCATTCGACCGGCGGTCGCCCACAGGCCGGACATCCGGCGGCAAACCACCCGGTGTAGGGACACCAAGGGGTATCCCTACATTATTGTTCGCCCCGTCCTCGTCCTCGTCCTCCTCGAAGTTATAGACGCGATTGCGGCCTTTCAGCATGGCTATGCGCGCTTCGCCGCCTATGTTGGGGAAATGCTCCACGCGATTGCCATCCGCGTCCTGCACGAGGCGCAGCTTATTATCGACGAAGTAGTAATGTTCCAGTGGCACCGCGCGTTCTTCATGCACCACCAGCGAGATGGGGCGATGCACGCGGCTAATCCAATCGGCCAGGTCTTCAGCATTGCTGACGGTAGCGGACAGGCCGACTAACTGCACATGCGGCGGAGAGCAAATGATGGCTTCCTCCCAGACGGGTCCGCGTTCAACATCGCTCAAGAAATGCAGTTCATCAAAGATGATCGAGCCTACATCCGCCAGCGATGAGGGAAGCGCCAGTTCGTCACCGGCAGAGCGGTCGCCGCCTTCTTCCAGCAGCATATTACGGTAGACTTCCGTCGTCATAATGACAATCGAAGCGCTGCTGCGTTCCACGATATCACCAGTTACCAGCCCGACCGCGTCATCGCCATACAGCGCGCGCAAATCGCGATACTTCTGATTGGAGAGCGCCTTGAGCGGCGTCGTGTAGATGACGCGGCGGCCCTGCTGCCGGGCGCGCCAGATGGCATACTCGGCGACCAGCGTTTTACCTGTGCCGGTCGGCGCGGCCACCATGACCGAGCGCTCCGCGGCAAGATGGGCAATGGCTTCTAATTGAAAGGCATCCAGGGGAAATGGATAACGCGCGACGAATGATGCGATGTCGCCAGCAGCTGCAAACCCGGCCACCACCTGCTCTTCCATGAATTTTTCTCTTTACCTGTCTCTAATCAACGTTTGTTTGACCCATTCATTGTAACATGGAGCGTGCCTGTAGACAAGCGCATGACGTAACTTGGCCTGCATCCTTGCGGGTGAAACGTGATATTCAGGGGTAGGGGCCAGCTTTAGCGCGCCCGTGCTGGAAGCAGAGAAGACGACCAGCAACGCGGGCGCGCTAAAGCTGGCCCCTACCCCTCACCCCAAAGGATGGAGGTCCACGTAACTTTTCCAGGCTTCACTCGTACTAGAGATCAGACATATTGACACATAACAAAAGCAGGGAGCAAGGAAGAATGTCACAAATGCATTATGATGAAGCGGGGCAGGAACGTCAGAGATCACCTCAGGATAGTTATGACCCAGGGTACCAGGCCGGATATCGCGACCCATTCGCGGGAACAGCAGGGCAAAAGCTCTCGATGCCATACCCGCAAAACAGCCAGCTTATAAGCGCCGGTCAGCGCCTGGCGCTGGCTATCGTCTCGGTTGTAATGCTGGTGCCACTGTGCGGTATCATCTTTGGTACCGCTGCCGGCGCGGGTGGAGGCTTTGCATTGATGGGTGGCCTTATTGGATTAGGTGTGATATGCTTGACAATTATGGTTATCAACTATGTGTTTAACAGGCATTAGGGTTTCACACTGAAAAAAGCCCGTCCGGAGTCTTTTGCGGCACAATAACTTTCAAGGCTCCTGGCACGACAGCGAAGGTCGCGGGAGTGTAGCCGCCCGGGTCGCCATCAATCTGAAAGGCGATGGGCTGAGGCGTGTCAATTTTAATAGAGGTGAATTGGTCATAACGCACCCACCTGCGGCGTTGATCGCGGCGCAGGATAAAATCCGATAGAACGATGATACGTCCCAGGAGGTTGCGCTTGCGCACAATGCATATGTCGAGCAGCCCGTCATCGCAGCGCGCTTGCCAGGTAAACTTGAATGCACCGCCATATAACTGGGTGTTGCCGATAAAGATTTGCAGGGCGCGTGTTTTGAAGAGGATACCTCCATTATTGACGACCACAGGGAAGCCGGAATAACCGGGGCCGAACCATAAAGCGGCGAGGGCATAGCCAAACACTCCGAGGCGTTTGAGTGGTTTGCGCTCGACGGCCTGAATGATTTGACCATCAATGCCAATGCCGACCATCAAGAGAAAATAGCGTCCATTGACACATCCCAGGTCTACGCGGCGCGTCTGCCCGTTGAGCAGCACCGGGCGCGCTTTGGCTATATCCAGTGGGATACCCATCTCGCGCGCCCAGACGTTGACTGTGCCGGTGGGAAGCACGCCCAGGGCGGTCTCACTGCCCGCCAATGCCTGGATGATGTTGTTGATAGTGCCATCGCCGCCCGCCGCGATGACCATACCTGCACCCTGCTCGACCGCTTTACGCGCCAGTGTTTGCCCATCACCAGGCCCGTGCGTCAACCATAGATCGGCTTTCCAGCCCTCAGCATGCAGGAACGCGAGCGTTTCATGCAGGCGATGCATCTGTTGTGGCAGAAAACCCGATGCGGGATTAGCGATAATCACGGCAAAGCGCGTGACCTGCCCCTGATCGGAATGTGAGTCCAAAGCACCGGTTTGCATTGTGGTTCCCTTTGGAGGCCATCAGATATGAGGCGGGGCGACCGCAAGGGTCTCCATCTCACATCGGCTCCTCTCCCGCCCTTACAATGACTACATGCAACAGGCGGGCATCTTCAAACTTTCAGTCCACACGCGGCACGCGCGCCAGGATTTCTGATACAACTTCATAATTGATGGTTCCCAGGCGCTGCGCGACCTGTTCCGCCGTGAGGCTGGCATTCCCCTGGCGGCCAATCAGTACCACTTCGTCTCCGGCACGAGTCTGCGGGATGTGCGACACGTCTACCATACACTGATCCATGCAGATACGGCCCACCAGGGGCGCTTCCAGGCCGTGAATGAGCACCGACCCCCAGTTGGTGGGAGCGCGCCGGAAGCCATCGGCATATCCTACGGGCAGCACAGCAATGGTGGTTGGCTGCTCTGTATAGTACGCACAGCCATAACCCAGGCATTCTCCGGCAGGAATCAATTTGACCTGCGACACCTGCGTCTTGAAGGAAAGGGCAGGGCGAAAGCTCGCCGGCAGCCGTACATCCATCGAAGGATGCAGGCCATAGAGCGCAATGCCTGGGCGCACCATGTCCAGGCGCGCTTCGGGCATGGTGAACATGGCCGCGCTGTTGGCGGCATGCGCAAGTTGCGGGCGTATTCCTTCTTCCTCCAATACTTGCAATACGTTCTGAAAGCGTGCAAGTTGCATGCGAGCATGTGTCTTATCGAGAGCATCGGCCAGCGCAAAATGGGTAAAGATGCCTTCAAGTTCCAGCCGGGGCAGTTCCCTTATCACTTTGACCAGCTCTACGATCTCGTCTATTTGTTCGGCGCGAATGCCCAGCCGTCCCATGCCTGTATCGACTTTCACGTGTGTGATTGCCGTTTTCTGCAAGGCAAGGGCTGCGCGTGAAAGCGCCTGGGCCGCTTCTAGCGAATACAACGTGACAGTTAAGCCCAGGCGGACGGCTTCACGCATTTGCCAGGGCGGCACGTAGCCAAATACCAGGATAGGCGCGTTAACTCCGGCTTCACGCAGCGGCATGGCCTCGCTAACCGTAGCCACACCAAGCATGTCCGCGCCATTATGCAGCACCGTATGTGCGACCTTGACCGCTCCATGCCCGTAGGCATCGGCTTTAAGGCTCGCCAGAACGCGTACCCGCGGCCCGACCAGCGCCGCTATGTGCTGCGTATTCTGCGCAATGGCGCTCAAATCGATCTCCACCCAGGTGGGACGCGCGGGACGCATGATCGCTATTTGCTTCCAGCCGGGCGTCTGCCGCACCAGCCATTCCCGCGCCTGTTCCGGCTGCGCCATCAGCTTTTCGGTTACACGCTCCATGCGCGTCTCCTCGGAGCCTTTGATCAAAACTACCGCGGGGCGACCGGGACCAGGGCGGGGACAAGCCCCGCCCGTACCCTGTACGGGAATCGCAGGTCGTTTCGTAGTATAGTAGGGGCGACCCTCGCGGTCGCCCTGGTCCACACCCAACTCGCGGTCGCCCTTGTTCCCGCCCTTGTGGTCGTCCCAATCCTGGTCGCCCTGGTTCCCGCCCGGCTCGCGTTCGTCCTGATCCTGGTCGCCTAATTCGCGGTCGCCCGGTTGATTGCCCTGGTTCAGGATACGTTCTACAGCCTGCGCGGCGTCGTCATGGGTTGAGGTGATGATGATGTGGTTTTCTGGTAGTCCGGCTTTGCGCGCGGCCTCGGCCACTACGCTGGCATACTCTCCGCGCATGACAAGGTAATCGATACACTCCGCGGCTTTCTGCCCTACTACACGATGCGCCTCTTGCGCATAATCTCCCAGACGCAGCATATCACCCAGCACAGCAATACGTTGTCCGGATGGAAGAGCCTGCAACGTTTCTAATGCTGCAATGACCGAGGCTGGCGCCGCATTGTGTGTATCGTCAAGCAACCTCGCGCCGTGAATGCCGGCGAGCGGGTTGAGCCTTCCCGGCATGGGATACAGGCTAGCCAGGGCAGGTTGCATATCAGCCAGTTCCAGGCCGCAGCGTTTGCCGACCGTGTAAGCAGCCAGCAGCGTGGCGATATGATGCCTACCTAACAGATGGGATGAGAGACGCACTGTAGGGACGCGATCAATCGCGTCTTCTGAGGAAGAGGTGGACGCGATCAATCGCGTCCCTACGCCATCCCAGGTCATATTGATATCTTGCGCCAACGACGGCCTGAAGTTAATAACGGATGCGGCGCAACGTTTAACGAGGTTGCCTATTATTTCGTCGTCGCCATTCACAATGGCTACCCCCTCCGCTGGAAGCATAGTGAGCAGAGCGCTATATTCTTCGGCTAAACGCTCAAGTGTGCCAAAGTATTGCAGCTGCGCAGGGCTAATATTGGTGAGGACGCCGATAGTAGGCTGGATCATCTGACAGAGTTGCTGCATTTCTCCGGGATGATCGCAGCCCAGTTCCAGCACGGCATATTCATGTCTTTCTTCGAGACGGCCAAGCGAAAGAGGCAGACCAAGCGCGTCATTGTAGTTTTGCCAGCTTTTGAAGGTGGCAAAGTTGCCGGAGAGCGCGGCAGCGATAGCTTCTTTTGTGCTGGTTTTACCCACACTACCCGTGACAGCGATCACAGTGGGATGCCAGCGCCGCAGAATTGCGCGGGCGTATTGCTGAAGAGCCACACGCGTATCTTCTACCACGATGGTTGTCACTCCTGCTTGCTCAAGCCCGGCGCGCAATTCGTCCGAGAGCGCGTTGACGGCATATCCCTCTATCAACAGTCCTGCCGCGCCGCGCCGCGCCGCTTCCAGCAGGTAGTCATGCCCATCACCATGCTCACCGCGCACGGCTACGTACAATTCGCCAGGCATAAGCTGGCGCGTATCTTGATTGAAGGTATCGAAGCGAGTGTGCTTGCCGGCATGCAACAGGGTCCCAGATGTTGCGCTCAACAGGTGATCGAGATAAATCATGCGTGCTCCCAGGGTTTGTGAATGATTGCGTTACCAGGGCGACCGGAGCCAGGGCGGGGGCCACGGACCAGGGTGGGGGCAAGCCCCGCCCCTACTATACTACGCGGCCCTGGCGGTCATCTGGCGAGAATAAATTGCATGCTGCCGACCTGTCTAACCATGCCTTTCAGTTCCATTATAGTTAACGTCGAGGCAACGGTCATTGTGGGCAGCTCCGATGAACGGATGAGATCATCGATATGACAGGGATCGTGGCTGAGCAAGCTTAGCAGCGTCCCTTCTTCGGCATTGTCGGGCAAGATGGCCTGCATTTCGATCTGGCGGGGAATCATAAAAAGATTGAGCGACTCGATAATGTCTTTGACATCCATCACCGGGCGCGCTCCATCTTGAATGAGCTTATTGACGCCGACCCATCGCCGTTCGTGACACACGATACCGCCATCACCTCGTACTCCTGTCTTTTCCATACGCCTCGCTCCTTGACTGCCTGCACGTCTTGCAGTGCGATGCCGTAGCGCTCCATCACCGCATAGTCCTCAACCGAAAAACGCGGGTCATACTTCAACCCTGTGCTGTCATGGCGTCGCCACTTATAATGAGACTTGTACAGCGCACCAGGTACGTTCTTGCGCCTCAGCCCCTCTTTTTTCATCGCCACCATAATGCTGTCCAGCGACATGCCTGGTACTGCCTCCAATAACTCATTAACGTCCATCGTCATGAAGTTGGCCTTCAAAAAAACCAACTCATCCGGCTCTGGGTCGTCGCGCCCTGACAGCTTACGGTATATTACCACATCCTGCGTCGGCCACATATGCTCCCACTCGACCCTCAGCAGAATAAAGTGCCGCGTGAGGGACATCAACAGCACATCCTTCACAGCCAGCACGGTCAGCTCTTGGAGCGCGGCTATATCGAATTCGTGGGTGTGTTCGCGCAGGGCCCGGAGCAGGTCGGTGAGCGCCAGCAAGCGCATATCGTCATTGGGTATGTTTTTCAACTTTGCCTCTAACTCGGCTTTTCTAGCCATTTGGAGAGCAATTTCGTTGATGGCATCGGTCACAATCGCTTGCAGGTTGGGGTGTCCTTTGGCCGCTTCCATCTTGGCATTTTCGAGTGCTATTCGCGCTTCCACTTCGGCAAGATTCTCGGCAATCCCTGCCCGCTGTTTATCGCGTTTTTCGCGCACCTCGCTGGCGGCGGTGGCAAAGTCTTGAAAGTCCTCGGTGGCGGCAATATTATCCAACAGCAGGTTAAAAAAGGCGTCCTCGACGACTTTAGCCGAAATAGACAGCCACATCTCGATCTTCAAGTTAATGGTGCGGTAGACGCGGTACAGGCCACCTCGTATCACCGCATAAGAGACAGAGCCACCATTGTCACCGTGGAACTTCCCGCACTGGTGCAGCAGCAAGGGTGTCGGCTTGTAGCGTATGGGAGCCGGATTGGGATTGTCGTTGAACAGGGCGAGTATGCGATAGTACAGCTCTTTGTCAATAATCGCTTCATGGTGTCCCTCGACCCATTCGCCATCTATGCAGATGTCGCCAATATTGACGCGGCTGGTGAGGATCGCTTTGAGTCCGAATTTACTGCCCACCCGCCAGCCACCGCCAGGATACGGTTGCAGTCTGGTTTTGGCAGCGAATATCGGGTCGTCGATGGGCGGAAAATGCGGACCGGTCTGTGTCCGTACCTCGTAACACAGCTGCGAGAAATTGCCGCCGATCTCCACGAAGCGCAGGCACCACTCTTTGATGACTGCTGCATGCGATGGTATCGGCGTCAGCCGCCGGTAGTACTTACTCTCTTTGTCGTTGCAGACCGTGAAGCCTGCCGACACATACTGCCCGACATACTTCCCCCCGCGCCGCGCGCTCTCTCGGTGGCCGTGCAGGTGGCCGAGTACCTGGTTCTTGTAGTAGGCCCAGCCAAAGCGCACTTCCATCAGAAAGCGCTCGCGCTCCATCTCATCGGACAGATCGTAGGTGTAGCGCTCGGTGATGAGATAGCAGTTGTTGGTGGCGCAGGCACGAGCGAAGCGCGTGGCGTTGTCCAGGTACTCGTCACGGAATAAGCGGTCTTCCATATAGGCGATGACCGCGCTATAGATACCTTTCTTGATTTTATCCAACAGCTCGCTCAGTCCCTCGCGGTCGTCGATATCAGTGGTGGCGGTGTAGTCCATATCCACCGTAATGACATCGATCTGGTCTTCCCGCCAGCCGATGGCCATGGCACGCTGGCGCTGGCCTTCGGTCTGGTCGGTGAACGATTGCTCGTTAAGCTCCATCTGGATGAAGTTGGATTGCCTGGCGTAAATGGCCACACGCCGCGTGAAGTCAAACTGTATGTGTTGCGTGCGCTGGCGCAGCTTTTGGATATTCTCCTGTGTCCGAGCGGCCTTGCGGTGGCGCAACTCGTTGCGTCTGGCTCGGTCTTTGTCCGGCATAAGCATCCCTGGCCTTTCTTATGGGCATAGAGTTCCTTCATCTGAAACCTTACTGAACGATATACATAGACCCCATGTAACACGCTGCGAAGCCGTCTTAAGCATCATCCAGACAACAGCGCAACATTCGGCGCATTGATCTGCACCTCCTTACTTTACCCAGATCCGTGTGGGATGGGCGACGAACCATACCGTGACGACCACCTCCTTTCCTTGCAGCTGGACACTGACAACATGCATATACGAGGGCACGGAGTACGTGACGAATTGGCAGCGCCAGCTCAACAGAGTAGTGACCGTTTCGCGGCAAGGATAATGTAAGCCCTCGATCTCGCTTGCCAATCGCTGGCGCGCCTGCTTCAACGCCATCGCTTTATCCTGAGCGGTGGCGAACTTGACTGAATATGCCGGATGGCCGCCGCTAAATGGCTGGAGGTTACGGATATAGAGCGAAGTGCCGATGACCTGATTGATCGAGAGGGTTGACAGGTTCACGCCAGCGCTCAGGAGATGAGCGGAAACCGTTGTCATACTATAGCCGTTGGCGCTGCCTGCTGGCACGAAGACGGCTGCATCAGTCGCGGCTTCCACTCCGATGTTAGCGGTAACGATAAAGCCTTTAGGAAGCACCTGAGCAATTATCGAACCGTTTGTGAGGGTGAGCGTGCCAGAGGCATACGTCGCAGGGTATGTTTTAACGCCAGTCGGCACGACAGTGATCGGGGTGCTGAAGGCCTTCGTAAAGAGGGGGACAGCCGGAACACGGATGGAGGCACGTTGTTCCGGCTGCTGGTAAGGGGCCAGGACGCCAATGGCGACGAGGAGCGAGAGAGCACAAAGCGAGATAATGACCGGGATAAGGGAGGGACGCGTATCGCCCTCCCTGACGACGTATAAGTGAACAGTTTTGATAGGTTCATCTTCCACGTGATACATGACTCCTCCTATGCGTCACCGCTCGCATGTGGCACTCCTGGCCCTGCGAGTTTGATGCGCAGAGTATGCTCCTGCACCTGACGGGCGACCAGGTCCCACTCGACTGCTAAGTTCCCGCCAATGCGGTTGATCGGCGTGTCCGGCAGCCAGTCG
>DATGGW010000048.1:0-6152 GCA_035308345.1 Ktedonobacteraceae bacterium
CCCGGGATGCCGGGGAAGCCGTCGGCCGCATCGCCCACCAGCCCCAGCCAGTCGGGGATCGACTGCGGGCGCACGCCAAATTTCTCCACCACGCCCGGCTCATCGATGAGAATATCTCGGCGGCGGTCCCAGCCAACGATGCGGCTTCCCGAGACCAGCTGGGCCAGATCCTTATCCGGCGAGCAGATCACGATCTGTTCGACCCCAGCTTCGTCCTTGAAAAGGGCGGTCGCGCTGGACAGAGCATCGTCAGCCTCGAACTCCACCATCGACCAGACCACCAGCCCAAGCGCGGAAACAGCCTCTTCGGCCAGTGGGAACTGGGCGAGCAGGTTGGGGTCAACGCCCGCGCCGGTCTTGTAGCCGGGGTACAGGTCGTTACGGAAGGACTCGATCACATGATCGAACGCGCAGGCCACGTGGGTGATGCCAGGCGTAATCAACAGCTTCAGCAGGCTGCGTAAAAGGCCAAGCGTTGCGCCGACCTCGCGCCCATCCGCTGCCTTGCGCGGCGGCGCGCCGAAGTGGCTGCGAAACAGCTCGTAGGTACCATCCACCAGGTAGATCTTCATAGAATAACCGCTCCTCCCATTATTTCAGAATTGTCCAGTCTCTGCTAAAAGAGACATCACCAGAGGGCGAGTAAAGGAATATCCTCCAACTCATGCGGCTCGGCATAGTGAAGCGGAGAGAGGGTATCGAACCCCACGTGCTGGTCGCTCTTGATGAGAAAAGTTGATCCATGCCTCAGCCGCTCGCAAAACTCCCCCAGCATATAACCCTTCCGTTTTGTGTCCATGCGTTCCACTACCTCTCCTTGTTATTCTATTTAGTATAGCAGGTACTGGACAACCTTTGGTCTACCCGCTTTGGAATACGCCTCTTCGTGGTTCTCTTGCTAAATTGCGAGATGATCAGATCGAAGTTGAACACCGATAAACTTCTGGCGTCAGCATACACACTCGCAGCGTCGGCTCTTCGTTCTCTCCGCTACATTTCTGATTGTCCTCTGTACTGCTCTGCTGCTGACTCCACTGAGCGCTGGAGCGGCTGGATGGCTTGTATGACAACGCCGCTGTCCTCAAAGATATCCTGGACGCTGGTGTGGGGCTTATCGGGCGCTATCGTGACTATGCCCTCCTGGATCAGGAATTTTGGCGGATTCTCTCTCAATGGGTCTGGAACCTGCGCCTCGAATTCGGTCAGCATCTGTCTCCGACTCCCATGCACACCACCGAATTTGCGCCAGCCAACGAGATTTCACCGGCCAGTGAGCTTGCTCCAACGCTGACCTATGGTCCTCCTCAATGGGCTCGCCGATCCTTTACCAGGGGATTTGCTGGAGCCGATTTTGTCCTGCAACCTGAAGCCCCCTCATCGCATTGACGACGAGCTTTTGGCTAATGGGGGTAGATCTAGGCCGAAAAGAAGGGAGTGATCCGCCACCATTCCTTGATAAGATGAATAAAGAGAGCCAGGATACCAAACAGCACGACGAAGAAAAAAGCAAAGAGTGTGCATGGTATAATCTGATGAAGGTGCAGACGTGTAACATCGTCATGTATGTTCCTGTACAGGTGCATGAGAGAGAACTCGTTTTGCCTCTGCATGCACTTCCCTGGGGGAAGTCCAATGCCAGCGAGGCCATCTCATCGGAACGAATATGGGGCATTATGGGTCTGCTCTGCCCTGGTGTTGCCAGTCTTCTGAGTTCCTTTCGGCTCAAGAAACGAGGGATCTGTATGCAAGTTGTTTCGTTCAGTAGCAAGTCGAGGCGTCTGGGCCTGCTCGTCCTGGTCCTCCTTATTGGTACGTGCCTCAGTTCGACAGTGGGGGCTCACGGAGTGAGCGTCAAGGCCGCCAGGACCTCGTTTCAGGTGAGGCAGGCCAACTGGCCAAGCTTTGGCTTCGATGCCCGCAACAGTCGGTTCAACCCCTCCGAGCACATGCTCAGCACCTCCAACGTCTCATCTCCGACGGAGGCATGGAGCTTTCCCGTGGACAACTACGTCGAATCATCGCAGGTGGTGGTCAGTGGTGTGGTCTATATCGATTCCTCTAGTGGCATCTTCTTAGCGCTCAACGCCGTCACCGGCAAACACCTCTGGAGCTTTGTGGGAAACCCACGCTCTCCCACTTACAGCACTCCAGCCGTGGCCAATGGCGTGGTCTATTTTGGGGATGATTACCATGTGTATGCGCTCAACGCCGCCACCGGCAAACACCTCTGGAGCGTGAAGGCAAACCTGGTCTCCACTCCACCAACAGTCGTCAATGGCGTCGTCTACATCGGCGACACCATTGGCAACTTCTACGCGCTCAACGCTGCCACCGGCAAACACCTCTGGACCTTCCACACGCCTGGCGGGTGGATTGGATCCGCACCAGCGGTGGTCAACGCTGTCGTCTACTTTGGTGACCAGGACTTCAACGTGTATGCACTCAACGCCGCCACCGGCAAACACCTCTGGACCTTCCACACGGGCTATGCGATCTTGTCCTCGCCAGCGGTGGTGGGCGGCGTGGTCTACATCGGCTCTGGGGACGACAACATGTATGCACTCAACGCCTCTACCGGCAAACAACTTTGGAGGTTTACCACGAGAAACTACGTCATCTCCTCACCAGCGGTGGTGGGCGACGTGGTCTACATCGGCTCCGATGACGACAACCTCTACGCGCTCAACGCCACCACAGGCGCTGAGCTATGGACCTTTCACACAGGAGGCATTGTTGACTCCTCGCCAGCAGCGGCCAACGGCGTGGTCTACATCGGCTCCGGTAGCGGCAACCTCTACGCGCTCGACGCCTCTAGCGGCAAACAACTCTGGAGCTTCCACACAGGAGTGATCGGTTCCTCCTCGCCAACGGTGGTCAACGGAATGGTCTACATCGGTACCGACGGTTGGACGCAAGGCAAAGTCTATGCTTTCCACCTGCCCTGAGCGGATCAAGACCCGCGCAACAAGGATCGGGACGAGGTGGCACCTCGTCCTGCTCTTGATTACGCCAAAGAACGTGGTCTGCAAGGCCGAGGTGAGGGGTCAATCTGGTTGTCACTTCTTCGGGCCGAACACTTCCTGTGCCTGAAGATACTCCTCGATAGCTTTGTGACCTTCGTGTTGCTCGTGGACCTCTTTTCACACGTTGGGTCTTTCCCTATCTAGCCTTGCAAAAATGTGACGCCCACCCCAGGTGACGGGTGATGACTGGGACCAGGAACAGGCTCATGGCTCGCAGCATGAGACGCATTCCTCATAATAGCACGGAATTGACTGGTTCGTAGCTCGTTGCGCAACCCGTAGGATGAACAAGGGATGACACAGGTCGCTCTCGCCCAGCAAATTGGTGTCAGCCTGAACACGGTCCAACGCTGGCTTGCCAACGGGTACCCTGAAGCTGCACGCGGCCCCTACCTCCCCTATCTTTTCCAGCGATGGGAACAAGGGTGCCATAACATCGCACAGCGCTTTCGAGAACTGCAAGCGCGAGGATATCGAGGAACGTATGCCAGTGTGCATGACAACCTTGTTCGACGGCTCCAGTTCGGTGGTCGAAAAACTCCAGCAGACGCCTCACCGAAAGCGCCTGCCCTTGCAACTCCACGACAAGCAGCCTTCCTCTTTCTTCGTCGTTCTGAAAAACTTCGATCTCTTACGTCTCCGGGTCCTTCATCATCGAAAGTGAGCCAGAACCGACATTATGGGCCACCATAAAGCAATCCTCGCCATACTCCAACAATATCGCCGAGACGGGCGGCTCCGCATCCAGACCTCTGCGGAAGATCGTCTCTTTGAGAAAAGAGCAAGATCGGAGAAGTTTTTTTCGTGCCCTCATGCTATACTCGCGAAAGCGAGCAACGTTCATCATGTGAAGCCGAGCAGAGAAGAAACGCTGCATCCGCTCTGTCGCGGACACATTAACACGAGATCCAGAGGAGAGACCTGGCGCATGGACAACATCACTGCTCAAAACAATGGCTCAGTCAAAGACTACATTGCTTCACTCGACGAGCAAACTGGAAAAGATAGCCAGGTGCTAATTGAAATGATGCAACGAATAAGTGGGCATGAGCCAAAGCTGTGGAATGTAGGTACTATTGGGTTTGATACCTACCATTACAAATACGACAGCGGGCGCGAAGGCGACAGTCATGTTATTGGCTTTTATCCAAGAAAAGGGAAGATCACCGTTTACCTTATGGACGGTACGGCACGCTACTCTAGATTGCTGGCTAAGTTAGGGAAACATACTCCTACTGGGTATTGTGTGTACATCAAGCGGCTCAGCGATATAGAGCTGCCAATCCTTGAGCACATCGTGCAACAGTCTTATGAGTACATAAAGTCAAAGTCCCAGGACGGGCCAATAGACCGAATAGTATGGCAAACTGAAAAATAGGCGTTCCTGCCTAAATGGAACTCCCGCCTCTTCTTTTCTGAGTATGGACTCTTGATACGGTATCTCAAGTATTTCTCTCCAACGGGTAATCTCATCTCTGATGTGGTGTAAACTTTATCTGACTTTTCTGCATATAAGCACTATTTCAGGCTTTACGGTTCCAAATGGCTGCCCCAGGAAGTAATCCTTGCCATATACCTTGTAGGGATCGAAGCAAAGCGTTTCCTGGAGAGCGGCATCAAGCTGGTGGAATGTCCCGATTGTCTCAGGACGCGCACGCTGGAACCGCGCAATGGTGTCCTCCGCTTTCCGCCTCACGAGAAACGCAAAACGCACACCCCGAATACAGATCAACGATGGGTCATGGGTGAAACGGCCTGGGATGTGGTTGGAGGATAAAAAAGGCACGGTCTGGTGAACCACACCCCTCTATCCTCTCTGCTCTTCTATTGTTGGGTTTTAGTTATCTACCTTGAGGTAGCCAGAGATGCCCTGAGTACAAAGGAGAGAACAGATGCTGGAAGCTCTCACGAAGTTTTTGAGGATTACACATCTTGATCTCTGGCAGTTCTCTGAGACCGAGTGGAGGCTTTCGTTGCGCCGCCCAGAACCGGCACCGCGTCGCAATCGCGGCAAGGTCGTTGCGCTGGCACGGCACCTTCCGCTCCCTGACGTGAGCGCGAGCGGCTCTCCTAGCCGCTCGTCGATGGGGGACAACCGCTCGCGTACCAGACGGATGAGTGCATTGAAGTCAAACGGCTTGTGCAGCGCGATCAGCCCGCGCTCGCGAATCCCCGAACGCGGCAGATTGGCGCTCATGAGAATGATGGGAGTCTGTTCCAGGCCAGGAGCCGCCCGCCATATAAGATGGTCTCTGGCCTTACCGCCTGTTTACTTGCCTCATCAAGTATAATTGTTTGTTGGGTAGTAAAAAACTGCTCTCCTCTCAGAGTTAGTTCCCTCGTCAGGGAGATTGGATGGTGGAGTAGATGAGCAAACAGGCAGCGCAAAGCGAAGCAGGATTACGGCGGTTGGCTGACTCCAATATTCTGGGCATTGTGTTCTGGGATCTTGATGGCACTATTACCCAGGCCAACGACTACTTTCTGAAGCTGGTCGGCTACAGCCGAGCAGAACTGCTGGCAGGACAAGTCAGATGGAAAGACATGACGCCGAGCGAATACGCCTACGTCGATGCCAGGGCCATTGAGGAAATGAACACCCATGGCTTCCTTGCCACCCCTTTTGAGAAAGAATATCTGCGCAAAGATGGCAGCCGGGTCCCCGTCTTAATTGGGAGCACGCTGCTGGCTCCCTCGCAAAGCCAGGGCGTGTCTTTTATTCTGGATGTGAGCGAGCGAAAGGAACTGCGGCAAAAAGATGAATTTATCAGTATGGCCAGTCACGAACTCAAAACCCCCCTCACCAGCAGCGTGGCCTATACGGACCTGCTGCGCCTCGTTCTGGAGCAGGAGGGCAGCCAGCAGGCCCTTGGGTATGTGTTGAAGATGCAGGCCCAACTTGAGAAGCTCACCCGGCTCGTCTCCGACCTGCTCGATATTTCGCGGGTGCAGGCAGACAAACTCACCTATGCGCAGGAGCTCGTGGGGATGGACGACCTGGTGCGCGAGGTCGTGGAGAACATCCAACTCACCACGCCACGGCATCGCATCCTCATTGAGGGAAAGGCGGCGGGCGAGTTGATCGGTGACCGGGACCGGCTGGGGCAGGTCGTGCTTAATCTCTTGAGC
>DATGGW010000049.1:0-4419 GCA_035308345.1 Ktedonobacteraceae bacterium
TCTTTAGTCTCTTTGGCACCTGGGCTGCTCAGGGTCTCAACCCTTTCTTCCAGTGCTTGGCTGAGTTGTCCCCAGAATCTTCCTGATGTTAAGCGTGAACAATATCGCGCCGGCAATAAGCTTGCTATTTGTCCGTCACTATGGTACACTTTTAATGGCATAATAGGACATAATTTTCAATATATACATGGCTTTAACTTCTGTAGACGCAGGCAGAAGTGAAGATAAATCAAAATGACAATCAAACAAATGTCTAGTAACGCTACATAAAATGTGTAGTGAGGAGGTTTTTTATACTTTGACAACAGAAAATGTTCGGCTGATCCCGCTCGGAGGGCTGGGAGAAGTCGGAAAGAATATGATGCTCGTCGAATATGGTGACGACATCATGATTATTGATTCGGGTTTGATGTTTCCCGATGATGAAATGTTTGGCGTCGACCTGGTTATCCCCGATACAAGCTACCTGAACGACAAGAAGCAAAACATTCGCGGCATCTTTATCACCCACGGTCACGAAGACCATATTGGCAGTTTGCCATACATCTTACCGATGCTCGATTTCCCTCCCATTTATGGAACTCGCCTGACCCAGGGATTGATTCAAGTCAAACTCAAGGAGCATAAGCTGCTCGAAAAAAGCGTGATAAACGTAGTAACGCCAGGCGACCAGGTGGCTGTTGGAGAATGCCTCGTCGAAATTGTGCGCGTCAATCACAGCGTTCCTGATGCCGTCGCGCTTGCTATCCATACGCCCATCGGCACGATCATACACACGGGCGACTACAAGTTCGACCATACACCCACCGATGGACGCCCGGCAGACTTTGGCACGCTGGCCCGCCTGGGCAACGAGGGCGTGCTGTTGATGATGGGCGACAGTACACGCGTCGAAACACCCGGCTATACGCCGTCTGAGCGCGTCATCAACGACTCATTCGACAAAATTTTTGCTAATGCGCCTGGACGTGTGATTATCGCCACCTTCGCCTCGCTGCTTTCACGCGTGCAGCAGATAGTGGATACCGCCGCGCGTTACGAACGAGTAGTAGCTCTTGTAGGCCGCAGTATGGTGAATAACGTACAGATGGCGATTGAGCTTGGCTACCTGCACTTTCCTAAAGGGATGCTCATTCGCGCCGAGGATATCAACAAGTTTCCTGCGGAGCGCGTAGTGATCATTTGCACGGGCAGTCAGGGGGAGCCAACCTCGGCCCTCACACGTATCGCCAACCAGGACCATCGCCAGGTGCGCATCCAGCCAAACGATACAGTTATTCTCTCCGCTACCCCTGTTCCAGGCAACGAAAAGATGGTGAATCGCACCATCAATAACCTGTTCCGCCAGGGCGCGGAGGTGCTTTACCAGTCTATCGCCAATGTGCATGTTTCGGGTCACGCCGCCCAGGAAGAGTTGAAACTGATGATCAACCTGCTGCGTCCCACCTACGTCATGCCCATTCATGGCGAATACCGGCAACTCATCCTGCATGCCAAACTCGCGTATTCGCTAGGCATTCCTCATGATCACATTGTCATCGCTGAGGATGGAGATATTGTCGAAGTGACGCCTGACTCCATCAAAGTGACGGATCACGTCACCTGTGGAAATGTCTTCGTCGATGGGCTGGGAGTAGGCGATATCGGGCAGATTGTGCTGCGCGATCGCCAGGTGCTCGCACAGGACGGCATTTTGATGGCCGTTCTGACTGTCGATAAGGAAACGGGTCAACCTCTGGCCGGTCCTGATATCGTTTCGCGCGGCTTCGTCTACATGCGCGATTCCGAAGAACTACTGGAGAGCGCGCGCGAGCGCATCCTGGAGTCATTTATCGGCCTGAACGGGCATGCTTCCGACTGGTCATTCGTCAAAGATAAGATTCGGCATACGCTCAGCGAATTCCTGTATGAAAAGACGCATCGACGCCCGATGATCCTGCCGGTAGTGATGGAAGTTTAGATTCCCACTTGCTTCTCTGGAACAAATGCGCTATGATACGGGTGTCTTCGTGTCTCTTGTAGGAAGGAGGGAGCCAGCATGGCGGCCAATGGACAGCGGAAAGAGCAAAAAAAGCGTGTTGGGCCGAGCGTTGACGCCGGAAAAACTTCTCGCGTAAGCAAAGCTGCCGGAAATATCGGCTCGGAAGCCATGCGAGTCGAGCAGCGTTCCGGCACTACTACAACAAAGCAGCGCTCCAACAATTCGCGGCTCTCTTCCAGGCAATCTAAATCTAGCAACGGCAAACAGTCATCGAAAAAAGGCTCGTCTGCCAATCGCCCTGCGCCTGCCGCACCTGCCCCTCGACCTGCTGATTCGCGCATCATAGCGAAGATGCATAACAAATGGCAATCGCTGGAACCGCACCACCAGCAGCGATTCTTCAGCACCTTGCTCCTGCTTCTTGCGCTTCTCCTCTTTGGCGGCTTGAGCTTCTGGAGTGGTATTCCACTGCTGGGTAAAATTGGCAGCTTCTTCACCCTCTTCTTTGGCTGGGGCGCCTATCCACTGGCGCTTGGACTGATCGCTTTCGCTTTCGCGCACCTGGTTGAAGGGCTGCGCAAGATGCGCTTTATACGCTGGTCGCTGGTCATCGGGCTGCTGGTGATGTTGCTGCTCCTGCTGGCCGAGAGCCAGCTATTCGCTGAGAAATCAGGCGCAAGCGGCATACTCGGCGAATGGCTGGCGCGTCCGCTGCTTGGCTGGCCCGCTCCTACGCCGCATGTGCTGGTTATCGGACTGTTGACGCTCGCGGCCATCTTCGCGTTTCGTATCAGGCCGGGACATATCATATCCGTGACGGGTTTCTTCAAAAGGTTGATCGCCGATCCCAATAGATCATCCACAACCAGCAACGCGGAAGAGCCATCTCCATACCTCGGCCAGCGTCCGCAGTTTAGCCGCTACGCAAGTAGCCAGGCGCCAGGCCGCACTCAGCAACAGCCGGCATACCCCGATGCGCAGGAAGACGACGAGTCAGGAGAGTATGGCCACGTAGCAATTGACTTTGACGCGGATTTTGCCGGAGATGACGACCCGCTCAACGACATCAATCTCCACAAGCAGCAGGTAGGCAATGTGCCGCGTGGAAATCGCGCTGCTCCGCCGTTGAATCGCGATGAGCATAAGGCCGCAGTTAATGGAGCGCAACAACAAGCATTACATTTTGACGAGGCCGCTTCGAATCAACCTGCAAATGGCCTTAATCACGAGATGGAGCCGCTCGCGCCCAATCCTTTGTTATCGAGACAGCCGAAGATTGTGACGCGCGCCGCGAATGTGGCAGTCGAATCGCCCTGGAAGCTTACAGATATAACCCTGCTTAACAACCCTGAAGAGGTAAAAATGCATGTGCTGGGCGATGACACGACATCGCTGGCAAAGATCATCCAGGATACGCTGCGCAGTTTCCGCGTCGAGGCCGAGGTCAGGGTTGAAGATATCAGCATTGGTCCGACCGTCATTCGCTTTGGTATTCGTCCAACCGGCAAGCCTGCTATGAAACAGGATGAGAAGGGCAGACTTGTACCAATCAAAGACGCTGCCGGAAACATTGTCTATGAGCAGCGTACCCGTGTGAGCCGCATCATGGCCTTGCAAAATGATCTCGCGCTGGTGCTTGAAGCCAAGTCCATTCGCATGGAAGCCCCGGTGCCAGGTCGTCCTTACGTCGGTGTAGAGATCCCCAATAAAAATAGCCGTCTTGTCACCCTGCGCGAGATACTTGAGAGCAAGGAGTACGCAAGCGCCAAAGCAAAATCGAGATTAGTCCTGGCATTAGGCAAGGACGTGGCTGGCGCTGTGCGTGTAGGCGACCTTGCGCGCATGCCCCATCTGTTGATCGCAGGAGCGACAGGGGCCGGCAAGTCGGTCTGCCTCAACGCCTTCATTGGCAGCTTTCTTACCCAGGCCACACCCGATGATGTCCGTATATTGATGATAGACCCCAAGATGGTCGAATTGAACATGTATAATGGCATCCCGCACCTGCTCGCGCCCGTCGTGACCGAAGTGGATAATGTGGTCGGTCTGCTCAAGATCGCCATCGCCGAAATGGAGAAACGCTATCGCCTCTTCTCCCAGTTAAGCGTGCGCAACCTGGACGGCTATCGCAAACTGCGCGCGGAACGCATAGCGCGCGGCGATAACACCCTGAAGAATTTACCCGCCATCGTGATCATCATTGACGAACTGGCAGACCTGATGATGGCTGCCCCGGAAGAGGTTGAGACTCTGATATGCCGCCTGGCGCAGTTGGCGCGCGCTACCGGCATACACCTGATTATCGCTACGCAGCGCCCCTCGGTTGATGTCATCACCGGCCTGATCAAGGCCAACATTCCAACGCGCATCTCCTTTATGGTCAGTTCGGCGGTGGACTCGCGCACCATCATCGACATGGGCGGCGCGGAACGCCTGCT
>DATGGW010000050.1:0-21055 GCA_035308345.1 Ktedonobacteraceae bacterium
GCATAAATCGCGCCGATTGCCCTTCTTGCAGCACGAAAGTCGCGCGCACCCCTCCCTTGCCATCTTCTTCCAACGGCTCTGGTGATGTCAATCCCAGGCTGAGACTTTTACTTTTGAAGATGGCTCCCCTTTTTGACAGGCTCACCGTATGCTCATCCCTGGCATAATTAAATGCCGGCCTGCACTGCATGGTAAACTTCAACGTGCCGCGCACAGCCGCGACCGAACGAATAATGTGGTGCTGGTGTTCGGGCGTATCCGCGTGTTTAATCGGCATAAAATCAGTGATCTCACCCACACCATCTACCGCGAGGAAGCGAGTAATCAGAATATTCGTATCTTGTATATACATCTGTTTGTATTTTACATCGGGCATATCCTCGGGTGCGATGCGAAAAAAACCACCCTTGCGAGTGTCCAACAAAGCGCCGAAGACGCTGGGTGAGTCAAAGCGCGGTATGCAGCACCAGTCGATTGAGCCATTCATCCCCACCATCGCAACGGTGTGCAAATCACCTATCACACCATAATTTTCGATGGGCTGATAGCCTGATGCCGAACGTGGAGAAGCCTCTTCCTTTGCTTCTTTTTCCATAGTAGTACTCCCTTTGCGGTGTCAATTTTTTTTAACTAATATTTATGCACACGTTTGACGTGATTACAATATTATTACGCCCTCAGCTATTTATCTGTTACAATGTTACATATGAGTCCAGACGTTTGGAGATAAGATTTCCCATGAGCACACTTGAGAGGTCATGCATGTCATCCTTCGCTGCCCTCAAGATGACATGCATTATATAGGAGACCCACAATGCGTATCTTAGCCGTCGATGTCGGCACAGGCACACAGGATATCCTGCTCTTCGAGAGCGGCAAAACCATAGAAAACAATTTCAAGCTGGTCATGCCATCACCAACGGTAATCGTTGCGGAACGCATCAAGCGCGCAACGGAACATGGACAACCAGTATTATTGACAGGCGTCACGATGGGCGGCGGTCCCTCCCACTGGGCGGCGCGCGATCACGCCCTGGCTGGCTGCCGTGTGGCCGTGACGCCGGAGGCCGGGCGCACCTTCGACGATGACCTATCAATGGTCGAACAGATGGGTTTTGAGATTATCGACGAAGATGAAGCGGCTCGTCGCACGCAACAAGCCGAATGGCAGCATATCGAGCTGCAGGATTTCGACGCGCGCGCCATCATCAGCGCACTGCGCGCCTTTGACCTCGACCCGTCCATCGATGGGCTGGCAATCGCGGCTTTCGATCACGGGGCCGCGCCGCCGGGAGTCAGCGACCGCCGCTTCCGCTTCGACTTCATCGAGGAAACCGTGCGCAGGCAGCCTATTCCCAGCGCCTTCGCCTACGCCGCACAGGACACGCCCACTGCCCTGACGCGCCTGCGCTCCATCGCGAAGAGCAGCGCGCGCTACCTGGAATTGAGCAATTCACCACAAGATGCCCCGCTCTTGTTGATGGACACCGGCTCGGCAGCCGCGCTGGGTGCTTTGGAAGATCCACTCGTGCGAGAGCAGCAGGAAAGCATGCTATGCAACATCGGCAATTTCCACACCCTCGCCTTCCATCTCGTTCGCGGCAAAATCGTCGGCATTTTCGAGCACCATACAGGGGAGATTGATCGCTCCAGGCTGGAGCAAATGCTGCTGAAGCTGGCCAACGGCACGCTCACCAACGCAGAGGTATTCGATACCAGCGGCCATGGCGCCTTGATCCTCCGCGACGGCAAACCGCACAGCGCACCTTTCCCTTTCCTGGCCGTTACCGGTCCCCGCCGCGAAATGCTGCGTGGCTCAACCCTCAAGCCCTATGAGGCCACACCACACGGAGACATGATGCTGGCCGGATGCTTTGGCCTGCTGCGAGCGTTCGCCGACCGCTATCCACACATAGCCCCCGCTATTGAAACAGCTTTGCTGTAAAAGTTTGCACTTTAGATTGGTTTCTCGCCTACGAGGAACGCACCCCAACGAAAACGGGGGGCGCATCTATGAGTGCTGCTTACCGCCCAAAGGAAACCGATCCCAGGGGTTCTCATTGACGGTAATCCGATACCCATCGGGATCAGCAAAGACGAAGGTGCGTCCGAACGGACCATCGTAGGGTGGCTTGATGATGGTGGCGCCTTTCGCTTGCATTTTAGCATGTAACTCATCGACCTGATCGCAATCGATCCAGAGCGCCACACCCCATCCCGGCTGCGGTGCTTCATCCAGATTCACTTTTGCTTCGCTGAGTGCAAAAGGGATCGTGCTGGTATCGAAGAGAACAAAATCGGGAGTGTCGAAGCGCGGATCGACAGGCAAGCCCAACATCTCTGTGTAAAACGCGCGCGAGGCGGAGAGATTGCGCACCTGCAAGCTGATAAAATCGGGTCCGAGAAGCTTTGCCATGAGTTTTCCATCCTTTCAAATATGAAATCACCTTTCTCCTTGAGCGCTTTCACCGTTTCGTCTTCAACATACTCAGGATAGGTTCGATAGTAGTCTCCCAATCTCCAGGAGGTCAGGTAATAGAACGCCTCATCCTTTTCGAGCTCTCGATAAGCGGCAAGCGCGTCGGGCTTCGCGCCCAACTGCCCAAAAATCACGCCTGTAAGCAGGCGCGGGTCAGTCTGACCCATCTTCCCTGCTTCTGTGCTGAACGTTACATGAAGACCAGCTTCTACAAAATGTTTCCAGGGGATAGAAACTTCCGTAGTATCGAAGTCCTTATCCGGAAGCGGTATAATTACTTGCTTAGCCATAGAGTATTGCCCTTCTAGTTGCCCAATTACTCGCGCATCGCTTCTTCACTGAATGCTCGCCGCTCACTAAACATCCTACTCTAACAAGATGATTTTGGCAAACGCATCTTTACTACGGCTTGCCTCGCTCTGACCGTCCCATCACGCTTCGTACAGGGTACGGGCGTGGGCTTGTCCCCGCCCTGGGAGTGGCGCGGGGTACGGCCATCCTTCGTCCTGGTAATATCCACGCCTGGTTGTGCTATAATTACCATACCATAAAAAATAAAGCCACTCTTCTACATGAGCGGATACTCCCACGATTGCATTTGAGCAGTAGATTCATCCTCTGCAATAGCTCTGTGTGCATTGATTGATTCGTTTAGAAAGGAAGCATGTGTGATTCTGCCGAACAAGAACCAGCCTGCCGATCCCCTGTATCTTGATACGTGGAAGGGAAACCTGGGTATTTATGTTCGTATCATCAAACTACTTCGTCCTCACTGGAAGCTGTCGCTCGGCGCGATCGTCTGCCTGGGGCTTTCTACAGGCCTCGCCCTGGTGGTGCCCTGGCTGCTGGCATGGGTCATCGATACCGGACTCCGACACGGACAATTCAGCACGCTTCTACTCGCGACTGTCGCCATTCTGGTTACCAGCTCACTGCGCGGACTTTTCGCCTATGGGCAGGGCTATCTCTCGCAGGCAGTTTCCAACCATGTTGCGTATGATCTGCGCAATACCCTCTATGACCACTTACAAACCCTCAGTTTCTCGTTCCACGACGAATCAGAGACGGGTCAATTAATGTCTCGTCTCACCGTTGACATTGAGGCCGTGCGTAACTTCATCCCACTCGGATTGCTGCGCGGGCTGCTGGCGCTGGTGTATTTCGGCGCTATCAGCGTGATCCTCTTTCGACTCGATTGGCGCCTGGCCTTAGTTACTATGCTTTCCGTCCCGCTGCTCATTGTGCTCTCTATCCAGGTGAGCCGTCGTTTGCGCCCGCTGTGGCTTGGTGTGCAGAATGAAACAGGCGCACTCGGCACGATTATGCAAGAAAACCTCAGCGGTATGCGCGTGGTTAAAGCCTTCGCCCGCGAAGAGTTCGCCATCTCCAGGTACGATGCGCAAAACCGCCAGGTGCGCGAACTCAACATGAGCGCTATGCGCCTGGCGGCCTGGAATCAGCCATTGATGGTGCTCATACTCAACGCCATCACCGTCCTGATCGTCTGGCTGGGCGGCATCGCGGTCATCGGTCATCAACTCAGCCTCGGCGTGCTTGTGGCCGCCACTACCTACATACTGCTGCTGGCTACTCCTGTGCGCAGCTTTGGCTACATGGTCAACTGGTTCTTGCGCGGACTCTCCGGCGGCATCCGTATCTTCAGCGTAATGGATACTGCGCCCACTATCGCCGACGCGCCCGGAGCCGCGACTTTAAAGCATGTTAAAGGACAGGTGCGTTTCGAGCATGTCTCCTTTGCTTATGGCAACGGACGAGAAGTGCTGCATGATATCAACATCGATGCGCAGCCGGGCCAGATTATCGCCATACTCGGCGCGACAGGCAGCGGCAAAAGCTCGATTTTACACCTCTTGCCACGCTTCTATGATGTGAGCAAGGGACGTGTGTTAATCGATGGCAGAGATGTGCGCGAGGTGACACTCTCATCCTTACGGCGCAGCGTTGGGCTGGTCTTGCAGGATGTCTTCCTGTTCAATGCGACCCTGCGTGATAACATCGCCTATGGCGTAAACGATGCCACCGACGAGCAGATCATCGAGGCAGCGAAGGCCGCGCGTATCCATGACTTCGCCTTAGCATTGCCGGATGGCTATGATACCTGGGTTGGTGAACGCGGCGTGACGCTCTCCGGTGGTCAAAAACAACGCGTGGCTATCGCGCGCACCTTACTCCTCGATCCCCGCATTCTCATTCTCGACGACTCAACCTCCAGCGTCGATATGGAAACAGAGTACCTCATCCAACAGGCCCTGGATGTCGTCATGCAGGGGCGCACAACCTTTGTGGTTGCCTCGCGCCTGCGCACCATCAAGAACGCCGACCAGATTCTGGTGCTCGATCAGGGCAGCATCGTCGAGCGCGGTTCCCACGAGACGCTGCTAGCGCAAGGCGGCGCTTACACCCGGCTGTATGATCTACAATTACGCGAGCAGGAAGAGTTTGAAGAGCGTATGATGGCTTCTACTCACGGCTCAGAGGAGAGGAAAGCGTCGTGAAATCAGACCCACACAAAAATCACAATGATAATAGCCGGCGCAAGTATTGGCGCGAAAATAGCCTTGAAAGCTCGGATGAGAATATTTCAGGTAAATTTGATTGGCATCTCGTCAAAAAATTCGCTCCCTACCTCGCCCGTTATCGCGGCTGGACGATTGCAAGCGTAGTGTTGATGCTGCTCTACACCGTGTTCAGCCTGGCAAACCCTTACCTGATAGGTGTGGCTATCGACCAGTTTATCAGTCACGGCAACCTGGGAGGACTTGCCATCATCTGCATCATTTTGATCGTGATAAATGTCCTCATGTGGCAGGCGCAGTACTGGCAGGTTTGGACGATGTCCTGGGCAGGACAGCAAATACTCTACCTTCTCAGCACCGATATGTTTACTCACCTGCAACAACTTTCGCTCAGTTTCTACGACCGCACGCAGATCGGGCGTGTCATGTCACGACTGCAAACCGATATCGACGTGTTAGAGTCGATGTTGAGTTCAGGACTGCTCTCCATGCTTGGTTCGCTGGTATCGCTGGTTGGCATCGTAATTGCCATGCTTATAATGAACGTCCCACTGGCTCTGCTCTCTTTCACGGTCTTGCCGATCATGTTCGTCATCACCGCTTTCTGGCAGAAGCACGCCCAGCGTTCCTTCCGGCGCACGCGAGCCGCCATCTCAGTGGTCAACGCCACGCTCCAGGAGAATATTTCCGGCATGCGTGTCATTCAAAGCCTGGCTCGCGAGGACCGCAACCGCAGCGAGTTCGATGAACTGAACGCCTACAACCGTGATACCAATAATGATGCCAGCCGCATCGCCGCGCTTATCTTGCCGCTTGTAGAGGTAGTCGCCGCCCTGGCTATCGCTATTACCGTCCTGTTTGGCGGCGTACAGGTTTCGCGCGGCTCCCTTACTGTCGGCGTGCTGGTGGCGTTCACTCTCTACATCAATCGTTTCTTCGACCCGATTCGTGATATCAGCCAGCAATACTCGCAACTGCAGCGTGCAGGCGTGGCTGCAGAGCGCATCTTCCAGATTCTGGAAATGCCCGTCGATATCGTCGATAAGCCGGGCGCCGAAGAGCTGCCGCAGATTGAGGGTGACGTGGAGTTCCGCAGCGTGACCTTCGGTTACAGCCGTGATATGCCGGTGCTGCGCGACTTCAATCTACATATCAAGGCCGGTCAGACGGTGGCTATCGTGGGGCCAACGGGCGCGGGCAAAAGCACCATTGCCGGGCTGCTTGCGCGCTTCTATGATATACAACAGGGAGCCGTCCTGGTTGACGGACACGATGTGCGCGACGTGACACAGCGTTCTCTGCGCAGCCAGATCGGTGTCGTGCTGCAAGAACCTTTCCTGTTTACCGGTACCATCCGCGACAACATCCGCTATGGTCGCCTCGCCGCAAGCGACGAGGAGGTAGCGGAAGCCGCCCGCGCTGTGGGCGCGCACGACTTGATTGCGCAACTGCCGGATGGATACGATACCCCCATTCGCGAACGCGGGCGCAACCTCAGCGTAGGCCAGCGCCAGCTCATCTCATTCGCGCGCGCCTTGCTGTCCGACCCGCGCATTCTCATCCTCGACGAGGCCACCGCCAATATCGACACCTTTACCGAGCTAATCGTGCAGCAGGGTTTAAAGCGCCTGTTAGACGGACGCACCGCCCTCGTAATCGCCCACCGCCTCTCAACCATAAAAGGCGCGGATAACATCGTTGTGCTGCAAGCCGGTCGCATCGCCGAGCAGGGAACACATGCGCAACTGCTGCAACAAAACGGCATCTACGCCTCCCTCTACGCCATGGGCTTCCGCCACACCTCATTTGATGACATCGACCACGCTAACATCGACGCACCCTCAACCGTTTCATGATGTAGCTCGCTCAAGTCGTATGAGCCATGGCGACCGCAAGGGTCGCCACTACTATATGACGGCTCCCCAGGCCGTTGCGCGTAGGTATAGTAGTGGCGACCCTTGCGGTCGCCATGCCTGGATGGATAATGCGCAATCGTTCAAACAAATCAACGCTCTTTTTTAGGAGGGCGCAGTGGAATAGGAGATTTCCGTGCGCGTGTCGGACGAGATAGGGTTTCCGCCGTTGACTGTGAAGGCTTTTTGGAGGAGATGCGCGAGACTTTTTCTTTAATCAGGGATATCTGTGAATGAACCGCCTGGCGCGATTGCTTCAATTTACGCGCTATTTCCGATGGGCGTTCGCTGCTGGCCAAATAACGGCAGATGGTTTCTTGCTTTTCCGTGAGATCGATAGCCGGATGCTCCAGGGCGGTTCTTGCCAGGTCCTCGAGCTCGCCATACTTGCTGCGTCTATAATCATCCAGGTCATCGGGAGAGAAGAGCCACCGGTCTACAACACGCACACCCGGTATGCGTCCAGCCTCTACGAGATGCATAAAATGCCAGTAACTCAGGTCGAGTTGTTTAGCAGCTTCATGCGTAGTCAGCATACCATTCAGATGTTGTAGATTATAATGTAATTCATCGCTCCTGAGAGCCATTTCAGATCCCTTTCTACGGAATGCCGTTTATACAAAGCCAGGCATAGACACACGTAGTCATCGTGAGTATACCATACAATAGCGGCCAATGGCAAGCCTCGATAAGCTCAACAATTGTCTCCTGATGCACTTTGACGACCAAAAACATCAATCGTTTCCGTAGGGGCGACCTTTATGGTCGCCCGCCCACATCTCGACACACCGCCTGTGTATATCTTCAATACTCTCACGCCATGGATATGGACTCAGACAGGCACAAGCGCCCACAAGGGCATCCCTAACGCTGGGTCGGGAAGAGCTGCGGCACTCTCAATGCCAGTCCGATATCGCCCGTGACTTTGAGCGCGCCGCTGAAGAAAGCGCTCTGTGGATCAAGTTTGCCCTCCGCCATCTTCAGCCAGTTCTGATCGCTGAGATTGAAGGTCACATCTGGCTTTTCGACGCCGCCCTTAATCAATTCGCACTTGCCATCGGCTATTTTGAGCGCGTAGACACCGGCTTCATCTCCGCTGATATTCCACTGAAACGTTTTATTCATCCCTGAAGCTGCCGCGGGATTAAATAAAGTTACCATGGTCTCGAAGGTTTCCGCAACGGTCATATGTGTAACACTCCTTCTAAACGAATGCAGGAAAAGCCCCTGCTGGCCCTCCTGTAGTATAGCACAAATTCGCTACCTGGACAGACAAAAACGTATCCCTTTTGTCCCTTCAATTTCGCCCGCTTTGTGAGTAGTCTTTTAGCATCTGCATAGCATACAATGTCCCTTGAGCTGGCAATCAAACAACAGTAGGGACGCGAGGAGACAAAAAACTATGAGTGAAACCATCGAACTGCTACAACAACTGGTGGCCATCGATTCCATTAACCCCGATCTTGTACCAGGAGGCGCA
Organism: Ktedonobacteraceae bacterium; assembly: GCA_035308345.1. Taxonomy (GTDB): domain Bacteria; phylum Chloroflexota; class Ktedonobacteria; order Ktedonobacterales; family Ktedonobacteraceae; genus CF-113. Next base: position 8,410 of record DATGGW010000050.1, read on the forward strand.
GGTGAGGGAAAAATCTCGCGTTTCGTAGCGGAATGGCTTGAACGTGCAGGACTGGAAGTGGTATTGGACGAGGCTGCGCCCGGCCGTCCAAATGTCATCGGCATCGCGCGCGGCACCGGCGGGGGCCGCTCTCTCATGCTCAACGCCCACATGGACACCGTCGGAGTCACAGGTATGCAGCGTCCCCACGACCCTTATATCGAGAATAACCGCCTGTATGGACGTGGGTCATTCGACATGAAAGGCGGACTCGCCGCCATCATGGCTGCAGGTGCAGCCGCGAAACAGCGCAGACTGCGCGGCGACGTCATTGTCACCGCCGTCGTTGATGAAGAATACGCCAGCATTGGCACCAGTTCTATCGTCAAACAGTATCGCGCAGACGCGGCCATCGTTACAGAACCAACCGAACTGAACATTTGCCCCGCGCATAAAGGCTTTGCCTGGTTTACCGTCGAGACAAAAGGTGTCGCCGCTCACGGTTCCCGACCAGATCTCGGCGTCGACGCCATAGTTAAAATGGGCAAAGTGCTATTGGGATTGGAAGAACTTGGTAATTCTCTGCGCGCTGCCCCCTCACATCGTCTCCTCGGCAGCGGTTCCGTCCACGCTTCCCTCATCAAAGGCGGCCAGGAGCTTTCAAGCTACCCCGCACACTGCTTCCTGGATGTAGAAAGACGAACCCTTCCAGGCGAAACGTTGCAGCAAGTCGAATCCGAACTCCCCACCATTTTTTCTCGCATAGCTGCCAACGATCCAACCTTCCATGCTGCCGTCAAAACAGGATTGTCGCGCGAACCATTCGAAGTCTCATTGAGAGAACCAATCGTACAAACAGTATTACTACAGGCTCACCGTCTGCTGGGGCGCGAGATACTCGAGGTCCCCGGCCCCGGCTGGATGGATTCCGCGCTTCTCTCGGCTGCCAGCATCCCAACCATCGTCTTCGGCCCCGGCGGGGAAGGCGCGCACGCCGTAGTAGAATGGTCCGATATCTCTCAAGTGGAACACTGCGTGGAAATATTGACTGCGGTAGCAGAAGATTTTTGTTCGCGCTAATACGCAGGGTTGAAGGAAGCGTCCAGGCATGACGACCGCGAGGGTCGCCCCTACTATACTACGCCTTTTGCCTGTTTTCGTGTATAGTAGGGGCGACCCTTGCGGTCGCCCTGGCTCCCGGCTCCGATATGTGGTGGAATCTTGTACGGGGCGTGGGCTTGTCCCCGCCCTGGCACCTGTGGTACGCTTCCAATAATTCTTCATCTGGAATAATGCTCAGGAGGATTGCATGAATGCCCCTGTAACTCTACGTCGTGTCCTGAAGTTCCGCACCGTCGTCTCTACCAGCACCGGATTGGCCTATGCAGCCATCAGTTTTCTTGGCTGCGTGCAGCTCGCCTCGCTCGTCGGCGGCGATTCGGGCTGGATTGCCATCGTCATTGCCGGTGTGCTGGCTGTGCTGCCAGCGCTGTGCTTTTCGGAACTGAACTCCCTGTATCCCACAGCCGCGGGGGTTCGGCAGTACATGAAAGAGTCATTCAACGAGAACTTCTCGCTTATCATCACCTTTGGATATATGCTCACCGTCATCACCGTGGTTGCCGCCGATAGTTACATCGTGGGCAGCGCCATCACCTATGCCTTTAGTTTGCCGAACTGGGCCTCGCTCATCTGGATACTCGCCCTGCTCGGACTGGCCATGGGCGCGAACCTGCGCGGCATCAAAATAGCCGGTCTCTTACAGGACATCACCACCTATAGCCTGCTGGCATTCGCTATCGTTATTTCTCTCATTGCGCTGGCCAAAAACGGCTTTCAGTTGCATAACCCCCTCGACGCGCTCTATCATCCCGATGCGCTCGTAAACGCGGTCGCCGTCGGCGTCTTCGTTTTTTCCGCCTTTGAGTGGGTCACGCCGCTTTCAGAAGAGATCGCCGACATCAGGCTGATCCCGCGCGGCATGTTTATCGCCCTGGCGCTGCTTGGCATCTCCTACGCGCTCTTCACCCTGGCCTCGAGCGCCCTCTTGAATGTGCATAATCCGGCCATTTACAATTCTCCCGTTCCTCAGATGTTATTGAGCCAGGCCGCGTTAGGCCAGCTAGGCATCTGGCTTATGCTGATCGCCACCCTGTTGACTGCCGTCATGACCTTTAACGGCGGCTTCGCGACTGCATCACGCTTCCTCTACGCGGCGGCGCGTGAGAATACTTTGCCGCAGCTATTCGCGCGCATTAGCATCGCTTTCGCCGTCCCCTACTTTGCCGTCATCTTCTTGACCGTTTCATCCGCCGCTATCGCCGTAATCATCTTTCTGACGGGGCAATTCAATGTATTGATTCTTTTCGGAGCCGTGCTGGAAGCCCTCATTTATTCGGTAGCTGGCCTGTGCGTTCTGCGCCTGCGCCGCAAACAACCGCGTGCTGAGCGCGCCTTTCGTATCAAGGGCGGCTGGACAATACCCATCCTGACCATCATCATATTCGGCGCGCTGGCAATCCTGGCCTCGCTCGGCATCGGCTCAAACATCATGCCCGGCCTGCCCCTGATTATCACCATCGGCGTATTCCTGGTTTCCTCTCTCTACGTCTTCCTCGCAGTGCCGCGCATTCGCGCCGCAGCCCAGGCGCGCCGCGCCTCCACCAAACGCCGGCGCCCAACCCGCGAAGCAGCCAATACAGAAACCGGTCAAGGGTAATATATCTGTTCGTTATCCACTTCAATCACTCTCCCACCCGCCGCCTTCAACAGGCGATCGCGAATCGCCAACCCCATGCCGCCATCATCGAAATTGCGACAGAGAATTACCTGTACATCCGCATCTTCTAGGGTACGCAGCCCATTGAATAAAGAGGACGCGATCTGCGCGGGATTAGCAGCGCTGCCAAGCGAGTGTACCAGCGCGCCGCTATGCTGGAAAGCCGCCACATCTTCATCAGCTATCAGCACGCCGACGCGCTCGCCCTGTGCCTGTCGCTGCCTCGATTCGGCCAGCATCACCTCGCGCATTGACACCACATTTCCATCATAAAGCAACAAAGGCACAGCAGGCGCGTAATGCGTCGGCAATTGACCGGGTGATTGCTGCGCTTGCCGCGCCCATTGACCCTTCTCCTCAGCCTGAGCAGTTCCACCAACTTTACTATATCGCGGCGGCTGCACATCCGGTACAACCGAGCGCAATGCCTCCAGGCTGACCCCGCCAGGCCGCAGGATAACCGGCGTTTCAGAACAGAGATCAAGCACAGTTGACTCTACTCCCACCTCACACGAGCCGCCGTCCAGAATCAGTGGAACGCGACCCGCAAGGTCTGCCAACGCATGCTGCGCAGTGGTCGGGCTGACATGCATGAAGCGATTCGCGCTCGGCGCTGCGATGGGCGAGCCCAGGGCGCGGATCAGCGCGAGCGACACGGGATGGCGCGGCATGCGCACGGCGACCGTTTCCAGCCCGGCCGTCACCAGGTACGGAACACGCGGCCCGCGCGGCAGTATCAACGTTAGTGGGCCGGGCCAGAACACACTCGCCAGCCGCCTCGCCTGTTCAGGTATGTCAGTCGCCAGTAGCTCCAATGCGCCCTCGTCCGCGATATGCGCGATCAAGGGATCGCTGTATGGACGTCCTTTCGCAGCAAAGATACGTTCCAGCGCCTCAGGTTGAAACACATCCGCGCCCAAACCATAGACCGTCTCGGTTGGAAACACCACCACTCCACCGCCGCGCAATAAACGAGCCGCGCGTTCAATAATCGCTGGCTCAGGCCGCGCAGCATCAACCACCACAACTTCCGTTCGTATATAATCTCGTTGTGACATAAATTAGTACTACTTCCAAATGTTCATACTGTACCAGTAACCAATATAATTACGTTAGTACGTGTAGAGTATGCCAGGGGGGGACCAAGGGCACGGTGGCCGGGCACGCCCCTGCCCTATACGAACAGGACACCGACCCGTACAGGGCAGGGGCGTGCCCGGCCACCGTGCCCTTGGTCCCCCCCTGGCGGCGGCGCGGGGCCACTCTTGCGGTCGCCCTGGCAACTAACGATATATAACAAAATACTAGAAAGCAATAGATGCGCAATCCTGACTATGACCATGCCCGTTCACTGAAAATTCGCCGCATGCTCGGCATCTCAGGTCTCGTACTTGCACTTTTAATCATCCTGGGCGTTGGCGTGTATAGCACGCGCGCGGGTATTCTACCTGGCGTTGGCAATCCATTCAAGTCGGGCATCTTCATCTCTGTCAACCGGCAAACCGCCAGTTCGTGCAATACTCCCACGCATAAGCCAGGTGATAGCATGCTCTCCATCCATTCAGCGGGACTCACACGCACATTTCTCGTCCACCTTGCTCCCTCGTATGGCGCGCAGCCACAGCCAGTTGTGCTTAACTACCATGGCTATGATAACACGGCGCAGCGCACGGCTCAACACACCAATATGGATGCAGAGGCAGACAAGGTGGGCTTCATCCTGGTTTTCCCCCAGGCTGTTGACAGCCCACCATCCTGGAACGCGGGTATCGGGCATTTCGGGCCAACCGGAGACGCCGATGATGTGCAGTTCACACGCGACCTGATTAGCTATCTTGAGAACAATTACTGCGTCGATACACACCGCATTTACGTCACCGGCTACTCCGAAGGCGGCGGCATGGCCTATCGCCTGGCCTGCGCGCTCAGCGATCAAATCGCCGCATTTGCCACCGTCGAGGGAGCTTTCTATCATGTGCCCGGCGGATGCAATCCGTCGCGCCCTGTTCCGTTCCTGGAGATTCACGGGCAGGCCGATCAACTAGCTCCCTACAACGGTAATCCAGGCTCAGGCATGGCTTCTGTCCAGACGATGCTGGATCTCTGGCTATCCATTGATCATTGCCAGAGCGCGAATAAAGTCATTTTCCAGAAAGCCGACGTGACAGGCATCGAATGGCCCGACTGCCTGACCGGCACAGTGGTCGAGCACTATCGTATCAGCGATGGCGGTCACACCTGGCCCGGCTCCAGCCCCATTCCCTCACTTGGCTACACTACTCAAACCATCGATGCCAATATCGTAATCTGGAACTTCCTCAGCAAGTTCTCTAACTAATTCACTTTCAATCTTCAAACCATCGTGGAGAGGAATGGCGGCATGTAGGGACATCCCTCGTAGGTGTCCGGTCTAGCTTTGCTCGCGGCGTCTCCGGTAGGCAAAATAATCCTCAAGCATGCTCCCTAAATGGCCCTCAAGCAGTTTTCGCATTTCAAACTCATCCAGCCATGTTGGCTGTCCCTCCACGCCGCCGCGCAGTGTCCCGCCTACCACCTCGCCCGCAAAGGTAATTGTCAAAGAACTCACACGATTCACGCGAATACCCCTTGACGCATAAGCGCCAGTTGTATCGAGCAACCGCACTTCCAGGCCAGTCTCTTCCCGGAACTCACGCTGCGCCGCCTCAGCCGGATATTCGCGCCAGCGAATAAATCCACCAGGAAAGACCATTCTACCCCCTGGCCGTTTAAGGAGTACAAAACGACCCTCGACTTCCGCAATCACGCACACACACCCCAGTGGTGGTAAATTCCCAGCCATGAGAACATTGAGGAAGTTAAAGCAGATCGGGACAAGTCTTGTCAAGACACGATAGAGAAATTTTTTCAACACCGTTTGCATTCCACCAGTCTATTATTATCACAACCACCCTCATAAGCTGTCAGGATTATCCCTGGCTCCCGGCCCCCGATTTGTGATGGAACCTGCCCTACTCCTGACAATTGACGAAGTCTATTTTTTGTAGCCTAATAACAGAGGATAGCGTACCTTAGATAATGTAGCACACAGAAAGAGCAAAAGACACCTATGGCAATGAAAATTGGCGTGCTTGTCCCACAGGGCTGGCGTATGGACCTTGTCGGTATCGCCGATCCTGTCGAAGCCTATGAGACCATGACGCGCGTCGCACAGGAAGCCGAAACACTGGGGTTTGATTCGATCTGGCTGTATGACCATTTTCATACCGTTCCGGCGCCAACCCAGGAAGTGACCTTCGAGTGCTGGACGAGTACAGCCGCGCTCGCCCGCGACACAAAGCGCGTGCGCATCGGGCAGATGGTCACATGTAACGGTTACCGCAATCCAACCCTCATGGCAAAGATGGCAAGTACGGTCGATGTGTTGAGTCATGGTCGGCTTGACTTCGGCATTGGCGTGGGCTGGTACGAGCAAGAATTCCGGGCATATAGCTACGATTTTCCCGACGGACCTACACGCTTGCGTTATTTGCGTGACGCGGTACAGATCATCCTCAAGATGTGGACAGAAGAAGAACCCGTCTACGAGGGGCAATACCACTCCGTGCATGGAGCAATCAACCAGCCTAAAGGCGTACAGAAGCCACATATCCCCCTGTTGATCGGCGGCAGTGGTGAAAAAGTCACGCTCAAGCTGGTGGCGCAGTACGCCGACGCCTGTAACGTAGGTCATCTCGATAACGAGGGGCTGCAGCGCAAGTTTGCCATCAACAAGCAGCACTGCGATAATGTCGGGCGCGATTACAACACCATCCATCGCACTGTGCTGTTTAACTGCGCCATCGCTGAGACCGACGAGGAAGCCCTGGCAAAAAGCGCATCTTTCCAGCGCAACATCCCATCAGGGCGCATTCGCGAACAGGGGCTGGTCGGCACGCCCGATGCAGTGCGCAAACGTGTCATCGAGATCGAGCAGGCCGGAGCGCAGGAGCTTATCCTGTATATGCCCGACTCGAAGGATTTGACGCCCTTACGTATGTTTGCGCAAGCGTGCCTGGCAAGATAATAAAAGGGCGACCTTCTCGGTCGCCCTGGTTTTGTGCCGTTAATCACGGTCCAATGATTGTCCTACGAAACTTCCGGGGATCCGTTTGTCGTTGCATCAGAACCCTGCTTCGCAGCTAGCACACTCTGCTTTGTTGTACCAACTACATCTTGAGCCGTCTGCTTCACATCCGAGGTGGCCTTTTGTGCCAGATCACCCAGTTGCCCGCCGGTATCTTTCACCTTCGAGACTGCTTGCTGCGCGTAGTCTTTCAGGTTGCTCCCCGTCATCGCTACACGCTCAGAAACCTGCTGCGTGTATTGATTAAGCTGCGCGTTCGCGTTCTCCGGCAGGTAGCCTCGCAGCGTTGTGGCACGCTCAGCCAGCAGGCGACGCATCTCTTCGCCTTTCATGGGCGCAACTAGCAGACCAATACCAACGCCAATCAATGCCCCTTTAAAAAAACCTTTCATCCTCAAACTTCCTTTCTTTCCAGGCGCTACAAACTATAAGCATGTTCATGTCGCCTTATCGAAGATAATTTGCTTTCTATAACTTTACGTTTGAACGTGGCTGTAGGTTTCATATTATACATCAATTCATAGCAAACCACTCAACATTCGTATATATCCCGCTAAAGCCGCGTAAGGTCCGACCAGGGGAATCTCATCCGCCAGTTCTTGCAGCCGTGCCGCCGCGTATCCCTGTCGCTCCAATTTCTCAAGCCAGGTCTGGGCCTGTTTCACACGCTGGATATCTTGCTCGTTAAGAGGCTGCTTCCACTGGCCGCGCCCGTAATTATAGCGGCGCAATAGATTGGGGTCGCGCATATAGGCGCGCAGCAGGGGAATAATCACGTCGTTCAGGGCTGCCTCGCCGGTGACAGGCAGCAGGTAAGCCCTCAGCGCTGCCTCATCTATAGCACGAGCCAGGCGCATTTGATCGAGCAGCCGAACGCGCGTTTCCAGCGCCAGGCGCGCCGTATGAAGCAGCGCGCCCTGCAAACCAATTTGCAAATCTCGCAGGCATCCCGTCAGAGTCGCTCCGCTGCCTGAGCGTCCGACCCAGCCTTCAAACGAAGGTTTCAAACTCTTTTCGGACTGCCAGACGCGCACCATTTCACGAGTCACAGGCCAGCGCAGCCAGAAACGCGGAGGATTCGCAAGCGGGTCGAGGAATAGCGCTTCACTCGTCGCAGCTATGATGGCTTCGATAAACGCTTCCTGCTTCTCGCGTCGATTATTCCCGATAATCCAGGTATCTACAATGCTTGCTTTGCGATACGCCTCGTGGCGATATTTCCACTCGTCCAGGTCAAGCGGGGCGCACTGAAACTCGATAGCCTGGCGCACCCCATCACGATGAGTGACAAGAATATCGGCGATGCGGTTGGGTTCGGGCAGTCGCTCCTCAAGGGTAACACGAGCATGGGGAAACTGCTCTCGCAGCCATTGAGCAAGCACTATTTTACCGCGCATATGCCGCACCGATTCCGCTTCGGTACTCCACGCGCATTCACCTTTCTGGTGCGCAAAATGCAACTGCGTCTGCTTCTCTGGCCCACCGCGCGCATACACAATCCCGCGACAATTGGGACAGCGCAGCACCTGAGCATGCGACCAGGTTAGCGCCTCCTCTAGCGGTATCTCACCAGCAATCACCAGTTTCCCATCAGGGCCATACGCAACCAGCATGATCTAGCCTCTTCAATGCCCGGGCAAAATTTTCAGCGCAATCTCCAACGCCTATGCTTTCTGGTAAACATGTTCTACTCAACAGATTATAATTATAGTACGTGATGCAACAGGTGTGCTAGAATACAATCACATCCTGCTGGTAAGTACCCGATCATACACGTTGACAAACATGGAAAATGCGCAGCATCGTAGTCATTGTAAGGGCGGGAGTTGAGAGGACGTGGGGAGGAGACCCTTGCGGTCGCCCTCGTCCTTATTCGTAGCCGTATGGTAGAGGCAACCCTTGCGGTCGCCCTCGTCCCACAAACGCGGCGAGAGAGAAGTAAGGAGCATACATGCCAACAAACCCAATCAGGCCGGGCGACCTGGCTCACTTCCGCATCGGCGTTTATGCCCTGATCTTCGATGAAGAGCGCGTGCTGCTGGCGCATCGCCGCGATATCGATTGGTGGAACTTACCAGGCGGCGGCATGGAGATTGGCGAAACGGTCGAAGAGGCGCTCTGTCGCGAAGTGGCCGAGGAAACGGGCTTACTGGTGCAGGTCGAACGCCTGGTAGGCGTCTACTCCAAACCGCAGAAACAAGAGGTCGTGCTGACATTCCGCTGTAAGGTAATTGGAGGCGAATTGCAGCCTACCGGGGAGAGCCGCGCATGCCGCTACTTCTCACCAGACGCTTTGCCCAGCAACACGCTTCCCAAACACCGGGAGCGCATCGCCGACGCCTTTCTCAATCAGCAGGCCGCGGTTCTGCGCGCGCAGCGCACCACAACAGAAGAAGACCAGCACCTGACTACTCTGTGAACGCTCTGTATCTCATAATCATAGTAAAGGCGGGGGCGGTGTAGATGCTGGGCGGTGGGCCTTGTGGCCGCCTTTTTCGGCATCATTAACCCTGGCAATAATATGGAATACATGCCAGTGTTTCGGCGACCCATCCGCCACGTGGCTATCGATATCCTCCTCCTCGAATTCGACCACCTCCAACCCTTGCAACGCCTGCATAGCTTCGTCCCTTGTCAGAAAGGTCATCTTCTCAGCGCGTTCAGGCGTATTCCATCCGTCATGTATCCCGAAGAATTGACCTACAAAGATACCGCCAGGACATAAAGCTTCCCGCACTCTACCGAAAACATCATAGAACTGATCTCGCGCAAGGAACGGCAGAGAAAAATGCGCATTGATAATATCGTAGCTCTCAAACTCAAAATCCACGAACGAGGATTGCACGGCGCGCAGCCTCTCCTGCGGAAAAGTCGCCAGGATATCCATAGCATGCGCGTCCGCGTCCACCGCCGTCACCTGCAAACCCTGCTCAAGCAAATAGCGCGTATCTCGTCCCGCTCCACAGCCAAGATCAAGCGCGCGCTCTTTATTCGTGAGCAAAGATACCGCCCGTATCAGTCTTGGCCAGGGCGGTCGCCCACCAGTATGTTTATAGAATTCTTTCCAATTAAATTGCTGCATGTACTATCCTCATTGCTCAAGCAAAATCAGCACGTCTCGCTCCGCTATCTCAACCTGCCCACCCTGATTCGACCCATCCAGAAGAGAGGTGAAAGTACCCTGTGGCAATGTAACCGTCTCTGGCCGATCGTTGTGATTCAGGATGAAAATTATATTGCGTCCATCACTATGTCGGCGCCGCGTCACTTCCACTCCCTCGACACTCTCCACCAGAGACACAACTCCAGCTTGCTTGCAGAGAGTTCGCGCCAGCTTAGACGCCAGTTCATCCCCGGCCTGCGTTGCCAGGTAGTATGCCCTGCCATCACCAAAACGATTGACAGTCAATGCAGGACCACCCGCGTAATAATCGCTGCCAAAGACTCCCATCGCGAGCGCACTCTCTAGATGTACCATTTCACCCCACAGTTCGCAGGCATATCTTCCCTCCATTGATCCATCTGCGATGATAACCTCGTTGGTCATTTCCTCAGTCCAGGGATCAAACTCTTCTACGTAAATGCCAAGCAGCCTGCGCAGTTCCCCAGGATAGCCACCCGGCACTACACGATCATATTGATCGACAATACCGCTGAAAAAGGTTGTTAGCAAATTTCCCCCGGCAGCAACATATTGTTCAAGCCTTTGCGTAACTCCCGGTCGCAGCATATAAAGCAGCGGCGCGATAAGCAGGCGGTACTGGCTGAGGTCACCGTCAGGCGGCACAATATCCACTATGACATTCAAACCATGCAGGGCGCGATACCACAGCTTGATCTGCTCCAGGTATTGCAGGCGGTCGCTCGGTCCCGGCAGGTACTCGACTGCCCACCAGTTCTGCCAGTCCATCACGATTGCGACCTCCGCTCGAATGCGCGAACCCGCGACAGCGGGCGCGATGCGTTCGAGTTCAGCCCCAATCTGCGCCGCCTGCCTGAAAATGCGTCCGTGCTCGCTGCCTTCATGCGGCACGAATGCGCTGTGGAACTTTTCCGCGCCTCCCTGCGCCTGGCGCCACTGGAAAAACATCACGCCGTCCGCTCCATGCGCTACTGCTTGCAAACTTTGCAGGCGTATTCGTCCAGGCCGTTTATGGGGATTCTGCGCCATCCAATTCAACTGGCTGGGCGTCTGTTCCATCACCAGGTGCGGCTGCCCATTCTTGAGGGAGCGCATCAGATCGTGCCTGAACGCATTCTCCCAGGGCGGCGCAGCGTTCGCTGGATAAAGATCAAAGGCGACAACATCCATGTACTGCGCCCAGTGAAAATAGTCCACAGGCTTGAATGCCGCGATAAAATTGGTGGTAACCGGAATAGACGGGGTTATCTCGCGCAGAATGTTCGCCTCGAGCAGGTAACACTCCAACAGCGAATCTGACATAAAACGCTGGTAATCCAACACCTGACCCGGATTATTAGCGGCAGGAGAGAGACGCGGCGGAATGATATCTTCCCAATCATAGTAATGCTGGCTCCAGAAATTCGTGGCCCAGGCAAAATTCAGTGCATCCAGTGACCCATAGCGTACCTGCAGCCAGCGCCGAAACGCGCTCGCGCACTGATCGCAATAACAACTCTTTACATGATCTCCGTACTCGTTATTGACATGCCACATAGCCAGCGCAGTATGCCCCCGGTATCGCATCGCCAGCCCGCGCACCAGGGCAGCAGCTTTGCATCTATAATCGGGGCTATTGGGACAATAATGCTGGCGCGACCCATAGCTCAGACGCTTGCCATCGCGTGTCACCGGCCACATATCGGGATACATGCGACTCATCCATGCCGGCGGGGTAGCAGTCGCCGTCGCCAGGTCCGCCGCGATTCCATGCTCCGCCAGCATATCCATAATGCTATCAAGCTTACCAAATTCATACTCATCCGGCTTGGGTTCAATCAGCGCCCAGGAGAAGACATTGATCGTTACCATATTGACATGCGCCATTTTCATGAGGCGCATATCCTCTAGCCAGGTAGATTCCGGCCACTGCTCAGGGTTATAGTCGGCTCCATAGAGGATTGTTGGAGGCATCACCTTATGAACTCTCTCTGCAATTGAGTACGCACCAGCGCCTTACCCTTGCGTATCACCCACCTGGGTGGCTGCTGCAACCGCAGCACCTCACGAACATCAGGAGCGGCCAGCACATTCAGGTCTGCCTTGCATCCAGGCTCCAGGCCATAGTCTTGCAGGCGTAAAGCGCGCGCCGCGTTGTAGGTCACAAAATCGAAGGCTGCCTCGATCTCACTCGGAGCAGCCATATGCGCTGTATGGCAAATGTAACCAACGACTTCCTGCTGGTCATTGCGCCCGAAAGGATAGAACGGGTCGGCAACATCATCCTGTGAGGAAAAAACATTGACACCATGCTGCCAGAGTTGCTTGACTCGCGTAATCCCTCGCCGTATCGGTTCTTGATCGTAACGCCCCTGCACAACCAGGCTGATATGTGGATTGCTGCTAATACTGACGTTCGCCTGCTTCAGCAAGTCCATCACCTTGTAGGCATGTACCTCGTTATAAGCCGCCAACGCCCCACAATGGCTGGCTGCAACGCGACCTTGATAGCCCTCTCGCAAGGTCTTGACCGCCAGGTATTCCAACGAACGACTCAAAGGATTATCCGTATCATCCACCAGCATGTGAATATCCTTATCATAACGCTTCGCAAGTTCAAAACAGAAATCGATATGTGCCCGCGCCTCATCGTCAAGCATCT